>DASXEJ010000145.1 GCA_036490175.1 Pirellulales bacterium
GCAACAAACGACTGCTCGGATCAGCCCTCCGCTCGCGCAGCAACGAAGCGCAAGCCCGTGAATGCCTGCTCCGCGTCCTGACCCACAACTTAATGATCCTCACTTAATTCCATCAGTTTTCAACAGAGCATAAGCCCCTCAGTAAGACCGGCAGCGCATAATCCAGTCACGGTTGGCCTTCAATTTGGTCGAAAGCGCGGCGTGAAAACTCGTCTCACCCCGGAGTGGGCATCGACAGCCCTCGGAGTTCAGGTAGGATTCGTTGCCTGACGCGAATCCCCCGCTGGCAAAAAAGACCCTGCCGTTCTCAGTTCGTCCCTAGAACGTTTCAGAAACATCCACATGCCGCTTGCCATCCGCGCTACCGACCTGCGTAAACACTACGACGGCCGGCCGCCGGTCGACGCCGTGCGCGGGCTCGATCTCGCTATCGAACAGGGAGAATGCTTCGGGCTACTCGGCCCCAACGGCGCCGGCAAGACCACCACGATCGAGATCCTGGAAGGACTGCTTCCCGCCACCAGCGGCGAGGTGGAAATTCTCGGCATGCATTGGGGCCGCGACGATCAGGCCATCAAAGAACGCGTGGGCATTTCCTTGCAAGAGACGAAGCTGGCCGAAAAGCTGTCCGTTCGCGAAACGCTCAACCTATTCCGCAGTTTTTATCGCGATGGCATCGAACCGGAAGAAGCCATGCGCGAAGTGTCTCTTGAAGAAAAGAGCCGCGCCTGGGTCGGCAAACTCTCAGGCGGCCAACGTCAGCGGCTGGCCGTGGCCTGTGCCATCGTGGGCGATCCGGACCTGTTATTTCTCGACGAGCCGACGACCGGTCTCGATCCGCAATCGCGCCGCCAGTTGTGGGACATCATCCGCGAGTTCGGCGTAAAAGGTCGCACCGTGCTCTTGACCACGCACTATATGGACGAGGCCGAGCGGCTCTGTGATCGGGTGGCCATCGTTAACGCCGGACAAGTCATCGCGCTCGGCACGCCGCGCGAGCTTATTGCCAGGCTAGGGGGCGAGCATATGATCGAATTCTCGCTAGTCGCGGGGAACGCCTCTCAGGTCGAGGCCGACACGTTCGCCGATCTACCGTCGGTGCGCTCGGCGCGGCGGGAGGCCGAGTTATACACGCTCTCGGTCAGTGAGCCGCACGTGGCGCTGCCTGCCCTGTTGGGGCGGCTAGAGTCGCAAGGCATGGCCCTGGCGAATCTGACGACGCGCCATGCCAGCCTGGAAGACGTCTTCGTTCACCTGGCCGGTCGACATATTCACGAGGAAGGCTCGTGATGAAACAAGTAGCCCATTCGCCGCGCCGTCCCGTCACCCGCCATCCGCTCGTGCAAATCGTGCTGTCGCGGCTCCGCGAATTCTATCGCGAGCCCGAGGCCGTGTTTTGGGTCTATGGCTTTCCGATCTTGATGGTCGTTGCGTTAGGAATCGCATTCCGTAATCAGCCCGAGCGGCCCATTGCGGTCGACATCGAAGCCGGTCCGGCGGCGAGTGCCGTGGAGACAGCTTTAGCGAAGAACGAACGCTTTCACGTCCGAGTCGGCGACGTCGAATCTTGTCGCCAGCGTTTGCGGCTGGGTAAAACCGATTTGGTTGTGCTCACAGGCCCCTCGGCACAGCCCAACTATGAATATTGGTTCGATCCAGGCCGCCCAGAAAGTGCGCTCGCGCGCAGCACCATCGACGACGCTCTACAGCGTGCCGCCGGCCGCCAAGACGCCGTCTCGACCAGCATTCGCGAGATGACCGATCCCGGCGGACGCTACATCGACTTTCTCGTGCCAGGCCTGCTGGGCATGAGCCTGATGGGAGGGGGACTATGGGGCGTGGGATTCGTGACGGTCGACATGCGAATTCGCAAGCTGCTGAAGCGACTGCTCGCGACTCCGATGCGCAAGAGCCACTTCCTCGCGGGGATCATGGTCAGCCGGCTGCTGTTCATGGTGCCCGAGGTGCTTGTCTTGCTCGTTTTCGCCCGTCTCGCCTTTGGCGTGGTCAATGCGGGAAGCTTGGGAGCGATCATTGCGCTGGTGCTGCTGGGTGCTTTCAGCTTTGCTGGCATCGGCCTGTTGGTTGCCAGCCGCGCCAAGACCGTGGAAGCGGTCAGTGGATTGATGAACCTGGTGATGCTGCCGATGTGGATGCTTTCGGGAATCTTCTTTTCGTCGGATCGCTTCCCGGAAATGGCGCAGCCGTTTATTCGCATTTTGCCGCTGACGCAATTGATCGAGGCGCTGCGCGCCGTCATGCTGGAGGGGGCGTCACTGGCATCGCAGACCGGTAATATCGCGGCACTTGCGTGCTGGGGAGCCGTTTCGTTTTTGTTGGCGCTAAGGCTCTTTCGCTGGACCTAGTGTCGCAAACGCTGCGCATTACGACTGTCTATCAAGCATGAGTTCCCGCCCGGCCAGATTACCTGGTCATCCGGCCCAAAATACCTACGGGCCAACGGTGGAATGCAGAAATGACTCAACTGCCAGATGCACAAGCACGTGGACCATGCGGATGGAGATCTACAGACTTTTCCAAGATTTTGACGAGTCGCCAGCCAACAGACGGCTCTTTTGAGCGTTTAAGGACTCCTGCTCGTCGAAAACTCCTGATGTTTGTTCGGCACTTTGATTGGGCTATCTACCCTACCAGCAGTCTTCTGCGGTTTGCCTTCTTGGCGATGAGCCTAGTGCTCTGCGCGGCCACGCAGCATGGCTGCGACCAACCCACCACGACGTGCGCGCTAACCCTGGAACTGGTCGATCGCGCAACGGGTCAACCATTACCGGGAATCGTGCAAGCGCATGACGCACGCGGAGAGCGAATCAAATTAAGCGCGCTCGTCAATCGCGGACAGGGTGTCGAAGCAGCCGGACCGATCCACGACTGGTGGGTTCTCCCAAAATCAACGACGGTAACTGTGCCGGCAGCGCCGCTGGTCTTTACGGCCCTCGCCGGACTTGAAACCGAATTGGCCCAAGAGCGCGTCGACCTCACTGGTCGGACCGAGGCGAAATTAAGGATTCCGCTGGAGAGATTTTTCAACGCCCACAAAGACGGGTTGCTGGCCGGTAACACGCACTTGCACCTGATGAAGCTCAGCAAGCGCGAAGCCGACCGCTATCTTGAGCAAGTTCCACGCGCCGATGGATTGGACATCGTTTTCCTATCCTATCTCGAACGAGCCAAAGCCGACCTGGAATACACGAGCAACAATTACACACCGGGCGATCTGGCTGCACTGTCGCGGGGGCACGTCCACTTTGGACACGGCGAAGAACATCGCCATAACTTCGGCTCGCACGGCGAAGGGTACGGGCATATTCTGCTATTGGATATTCCGTATATCATCCGCCCCGTCAGTGTCGGCCCAGGGCTTATGGGTCAGGGGCCAGACTCGCCGCCGCTACAGGTCGGCATCGATAAAGCGCGGCAAGCTGGCGGCAAAGTCGTCTGGGCGCACAACCTTTACGGGTTCGAAGACATTCCGAATTGGATCACCGGCCGGGTACACGCCAACAATATCTTCGATGGCAGCGAACGCGGTAGTTACAAAGACACGTACTACCGCTATCTGAACATCGGGCTGAAGGTGCCCTTCTCGACCGGTACCGATTGGTTCATCTACGACTTTTCGCGCGCTTACGTGACGACCGATCCACAAAGACCAATTACACCCACCGAGTGGCTTGACCGCCTTGCAGCTGGTAAGTCCTTCATTACGAACGGCCCACTTCTGAATTTCACGGTTGATGGCCAGGCAGTTGGTAGCACGTTGGATCTGGCCGAGCCTGCCGAGGTAGCGGTTTATGGTCGTGCGGATGGGAGAATGGACTTCAAGCGAATCGAGGTCGTCCGGAATGGCCGGATCGTTGCCTCAGCTCCCAGCCGACGCGAAGGAAACCACTTTGTCGCCGAGTTGCATGTATCGATGGCAATCGATTCACCGGCATGGCTTACGCTGCGGACCCCTCCTCCGCCCGTGGCAGACGACCCGGAATTGCAAGAACCGGTCGCGGCCAACGAGTTTGGCTGCCATCTGTTCGCCCATTCCAGTCCGGTTTACGTTCAGGTGGGTGGGCGGGGAGTTTTCGATGCAGAGACCGCGACCGGCCTGCTGGCGGAGATGCAGGCTGACAAGAAAAAAATCGACATGCGTGCGACCCTCCCCACGCCGAAAGAGCGTCAGGACGTGTTGGCCGTCTACGAAGAGGCTATCGCGGCGTTGCAAAAGCGTTTGGAGCAGTGACTTACTCGCGACAAGATAGCCGGCTTCCGTCGCACTTGGCCATGAGGATGACCACGCCCGCCTGGGACCTGAACAACCGTTCTTGACCCTCCGTAAGAAAAGCTATAAACTATGTCGCTGGAAAACTTTGCGCAGTTTTCCAACCCTGCGGCAGGGTATGCCGCTTTAACGCCCGCCTCTACGATTCTCGGGCATCTTCATCGGCAGGGACCCTTCGCGCCAGGACTACCATGCAAGTTCTCGAACGGATCTGGGAAATCATCGGCCTTATCTTCGGCGGCCTCGGGCGCTCGTTCGAGCGGTCGCTGACGTCGCTTTTTGGGTCGTCGAACGCTCGTTTCGTCAAACGGCTACAGCCGAAAGTCGACGCCATCAATGCTCTCGAGCCCAAGTATCAGGCCATGAGCGATGCCGACCTGGCTGCGCAAACGGTAGAGTTCCGCCGCCGCCTGGCGGCCGGCGAGACGCTCGACGATTTGCTGGTCGAAGCCTTTGCTATCTGCCGCGAGGCCGGGCGCCGCTGGCTCGGTATGCGGCATTACGACGTGCAGATGCTGGGGGGCATGGTTCTGCATTCCGGCGCGATCGCCGAAATGGTCACGGGCGAAGGCAAAACCCTGGTGGCCACCCTGCCGGCCTATCTCAACGCCTTGGAGGGCAAGGGAGTCCATGTTGTCACGGTAAATCCCTACCTCGCCCGCCGCGACATGGAGTGGATGGGCCCCCTGTATATCAACCTGGGGCTGACCGTCGGTGCTATCTATCCAGATATGGATCCGGAACTGAAACAACGGGCTTACGAGTGCGACATCACCTACGGCACGAACAACGAGTTCGGCTTTGACTACTTGCGCGACAATATGAAGCCGGCCGCCTTCGGCGACGATCGCTATCCGAAGGGCCGCCAGCAATGCCAAAGGAAACTACACTTCGCGATTGTCGACGAAGTGGACAACATTTTGGTCGACGAGGCCCGCACGCCACTGATCATATCGGGCCCGGCCCACGACGACGTCACGCGTTACTCCAAAGCTGACAAGATTGCGCGCCAGCTGAAAAAGGACGTCCACTTCGAGGTCAAAGAAAAGGAACATTCGGCCTATTTAACCGATGACGGTGTCCGCGAAGCCGAGAAGCTGGCCGGCGTGGAGACGTTCTATACCGCTGGCAACATGGATTGGCCGCATCTGATCGATAACGCGCTCAAGGCCCATTACCTATACAAGCGCGACGTGAATTACGTTGTCCAAGGTGACGAGGTAATCATCGTCGACGAGTTCACGGGCCGACTGATGCCGGGCCGGCAATGGAGCGACGGTCTACATCAGTCCGTCGAGGCGAAAGAAGGCGTGCGCGTCAAGGAAGAGACGCAAACCTACGCCACCATTACGCTGCAGAACTTCTTCAAACTGTACGACAAGATCAGCGGCATGACCGGCACGGCCATGACCGAGGCCGCGGAATTCTGGAAGATCTACAAGTTGGACGTCATCGCCATTCCCACCAACAAGGGCATGCGCCGCGCAAACTTCCCCGACGTCATTTACCGGACCGAGCAGGAGAAATACCACGCAATCGTTGAAGAAATCGAACGGCTGCACAAGTGGGATGTCGTCGAGATGAAAGACCGCACGGAGCGGGTCGGCTCGATCGTCAAAGAGCACGAGGATCGCGTCGAATTCGAGTCGCAGGACCGCAAGGATCGGCAGTTCCTCGCCCGTTCCGAGATCACGGCTCTGCACCACCGCGGGCGGCCGATCTTGGTCGGTACGGTATCCATCGAAAAGAGTGAAAAGCTGAGCGCGATGCTCAATCGTCGCGGCATCAAGCACGAGGTCCTCAACGCCAAGCATCATGAGCGCGAGGCCGAGATCGTGGCCCAGGCCGGGCGCAAAGGCGCCGTAACGATCGCCACAAATATGGCTGGCCGCGGTACTGACATCGTCCTGGGGGGCAATCCCGAGACGATGGCCTGGGCCCTCTTGCAGGACAAGTACGAGACGCGTCTGGATGTGCCGCAGGAAGAATGGAACACGCTCGTCCGCGAGATCGAAGAGCGCGAACGCATGAAGGTGGCGGGCGAAGAAGTGAAATCGCTCGGCGGGCTGCACATCGTCGGCACCGAACGGCACGAAGCCCGTCGCATAGATCTTCAGTTGCGCGGCCGTTGCGGTCGCCAGGGAGATCCTGGTTCGAGCCGATTCTTTCTCTCGCTGGAAGACGACCTCATGCGAATCTTCGCCGGCGAGTGGGTGAAGAACATGCTCACGCGGCTAGGTATGCAAGAGGGCGAGGCCATCGAAAGCCGCATGGTCAGCCGGCGCATCGAAGGGGCACAGAAAAAGGTCGAGGAGCGCAACTTCGATATCCGCAAAAACCTGCTCGAATACGACGAGGTGATGGACGAGCAGCGCAAGCGGGTTTATGGGTTCCGCCAGGACATCCTGGACGGCGGCAACTGCAAAATCAAGATTCTGGAAATGATCGACACCCAGGTTGACACCTACCTGGCAGATTTTCTCGACAAAGACTACAGCGCCTCGACGTTTGCCAAAGCCGCCGGCGCCGAGTTGGGCATTGAGCTTGATCCGCGCGATTTCCGCGGCATGGATTATGCTTCCGCGCAAGCCCGCGCCAAGGAAGAGGCGGCGCGTCTCGCCGAGGGACAGATCCTCGATACGATCGAAGAGAATGTGCCCGAGGATGCCGACCAAGACGAGTGGAACTGGGAGGCGCTGGCAAAGTTTCTCAACACCCGCTGGAAACTCAACTATCGCGATCGAGACCTGAAAAAGATTGGCCGCGAAGGCCTGACAGAGACCCTGCTGGAACAAGCACGCGAAGCGATCGATAAGGTCGACCTGTCTCCGGCCGAGCGGGTGCTGGACGAAGGCTTTGCCATCCGCACGGCGTGCGGGTGGGTGCAATACAAGTTCGGCGTTCAGCTTAATCCCGACGAGGTTAAAAAGCTCGATGCCCGCGCTTTCACGCAGATGGTGCGGGAACGAGCCCATGCCGCCTACGACGAGAAAGAGGCGGAGTTTCCCGTGCGGGCCGCGCTGTCGCATTTCACCGCGCGCGACGCGCAGGGCCAGAAACGCTACGACCGCGATCAGCTCGTGGCCTGGGCTCGGCAGCGCTTTCATATCGATTTGAACGTCGATGACCTGCGCAACATGCAGCGAGAAGAAATCCAGCAGATGCTGGTCGAGTACAGCAAGCAAGCCCTCGCTCACGCGAATCAGACTCTCGCCGAGGCGCACCAACAGGTTGTAAAAATCTTCGGCGACGATTCAGACTCGCAGGCAACGGTGCGCGCGGCAACCGGCGGTAACGGCGCGCTCAGTTCTTTGACGGCCTGGTTGCGCGAGCGGATGGATTTCGATATCACTCCCGACGCGATCGCTGAGCTCGACCGCGACGAGCTGGAAAAGAAGCTGACTGTCGCCGTCGAGGATCGCTACCGCCCTGAAATCCGCCGCCTGGAGCGCGATGTTGTTCTGTATGTGCTCGACACCATGTGGAAAGACCACTTGTTGGCCATGGACCATCTGCGTTCGAGCGTCGGTTTGCGCGGCTACGCGCAAGTCGACCCCAAGGTGGAGTACAAACGGGAAGGTATGCGGACGTTCGAGCAGATGTGGAGTTCGCTCGGCGAGCGAGTAACCGACATGATCTTCCGCATGGAAGAGCTGGATGAAGGTTTTGTGGGCTCGACCTGGACGGAAAGCCAGGCGACACACGATTCACCCGCCCCCAGCACTGCCATGATGACGAGCGATCAGCAAACCGCGATTGATAGCTCGGACGCTCCGGCCAAGATCGAACCGATCCGAAATCGTGGCGAACATGTGGGCCGCAACGATCCGTGCCCCTGTGGCAGCGGCAAGAAGTTCAAGAATTGCCACATGCGGACCGGCGGCAATCGCTCGTAGGGTAGGTGGAACTCCTTGTTGATGAGGATTCCATCGTCAAGGGTGCCGCGAGTGCCAAGTGCATTACGTTCGTCAAAATGATTGAGAACGGCGCGGGAAAGGATTCCCTCCATGCCTTATTTGCTGAATCTCGGCTACCTGGTCTTGGTGCTCGTCGCCTCCCCCTGGCTCTTGTACCAAGCCCTGAAGCGCGGGAAGTACCGCATGGGCATGGCCGAGAAGCTGCTGGGGCTGGTGCCAGTACGCACCGGCAGCCGGCCCTGCCTGTGGCTGCACGCGGTTAGCGTTGGCGAAGTCAACTTGCTTGCGCCGCTGCTGGCGGATATCCGCCGCAGCGAGCCGGGATGGGAGTGCGTAATCTCGGCAACCAGCTTGACAGGCTTCGTGCTGGCCAAAAAAAAATACGCCGACTACTCTGTTTTTTATTGCCCACTCGATTTTAGCTGGGCCGTTCGCGCGGCGATGCGTCGCATTCGACCGGCCTGCCTGGTCCTAGCCGAACTCGAGCTATGGCCCAATCTGATTCTGGCCGCGCATGCGAGCGGGGCTCGGGTGGCAATCATCAACGGCCGCCTCAGCGAGCGCAGCTTCCGAGGATACAGCCGGGCCCGCTTTCTGCTACGCCCGCTAATGTCCAAAATCGATTTTGTCGCGGCCCAGAACGACGAATTCGCTGAACGCTTCCGCGCATTGGGAGTCCGCGAGGAAGCGGTCCAAGTCACGGGCTCAATTAAGTTTGATGGTGCACAAACGCACCGTGCGAATCCGGCCACGCGCGCCTTGGCGCACGCAGCCGGTCTGGCGAATGACGATATCGTCTTTCTCGCCGGTAGCACACAGCAGCCTGAGGAGGCGCTCGCTCTTGCAACGTACCAGTCCCTGCGTGATCGATTCCCGCAATTACGGTTGATCCTGGTGCCAAGGCATCCCGAGCGTTTTGCCGAAGTTGCCGCCATGCTCGAAAGTTCACGCATCGCCTGGCAGCGGCGCAGCCAACTGGCCGCCGAAGGCATTTCTGCAACGGCACGCGTGCTGTTGGTAGACACGATTGGCGAACTTGGCGCCTGGTGGGGCACGGCCAGCATCGCCTTCGTTGGAGGTAGCCTGCACAAGCGCGGAGGCCAGAATATGATCGAACCGGCCGCTTATGGTGCGGCCGTGTCGTTTGGGCCGAACACGCGCAACTTTCGCGACATCGTGGCGCAGATGCTGGCTGCCGACGCGGCGATTGTTGTCCGGAGCGGCGACGAGCTCACTACCTTTGTCGAGCGCTGCCTAAGTGATGCGGTATTTGCGTCGGCGCTCGGCCAGCGTGCTCAAATGCTGGTGGCGGCGCAGGCAGGCGCCACCGGCCGCACATTGGCTGGCTTGGCCGACTTAATGCTGCCAGCTCGGCAATGTCACGAACGTGCCAATCGCTCGGCGGCTTAGGGCTTTGGCAGTCCCTGCCGCAGCAGCTTCGTCCCGATCTCGATGCGGTGATGAAGCGCGCGCCAGCAAGGCCGGTGATGATAGGTGCAGGGTGGCTACCGGCCCCTGTCGTCGGATTGTCGGCTACAATGTCTTCCCTCCGAGGCCGTTGGCCGAACTCATTGGCACAATGCCTTTGACTCGCACCCGTCACAAGAGAAAAGGCTAAGTGCATGGCATCGAACTTTACACGTGGACGCGTGCTACACGGCGTCGCGGTGGTCTTCGAAGGGGACGTGTGGGTCGAGGATCTGTCGGCCAAATCGGGACCGATTCCCTGGAAGGCCGGCTTCTTTGCGCCGCAAACCACACCCGTCATCAACGGTGACTGCCGCTTGGAGTTGAAGGATGGCCGTACGGGCACCATGACCTGTACCAAGAGTCAGCCTGGCATGAGCGGCGGGTCAAACTTGCAATTCGACGGAGTGGGTCCCCTGATCGGTGCAGGTGACAAGGGAACCGAAGAGTTCCTCCCCGAGCGCATTGATCTGCGCATCACGCGGGTCGAACTTGAGCAGTACGAACGCGCCGCCCGGCAAGAGAATCTCAGCCTTACGATCTGGATTCGCAACCGGCTGCGTGAAGCGATCAAGGCCAAGAGCAGCCCATAACCATCGACGCTGCGCAGGCACGTCTGGAGCTTTGACGAGTTGTTCAATGCGGTTCTGGCATACTGAGGTTTAAATGCTTCACCGCTCATCTAAATGGGCGCTATTCTTGCCGCCCAACCCGAAGCTGGAATGGGTTACCAAATTGCCGCAGTGTCACTTGCTGACGACCGGCACGAACTTGGGGGAATCAACCGCCCATCCGACACCCCCCGAGGCCGGCTAGAGCGTCCCCGTACGGATGAGAAACCAACGAATAAGGAAATAGAGCAGCGTCTGCTTTCGTTAGACGAATCGTTTGCCGACCGCCTTTCGGCGTTCCTTGCCGGCGTGGAATACGTTCAGGCAGGCGAATACCTACTGGCGCTCGAAATCCTGTGCGACAACTTGCACGAATACAACGTGCCGCTCAGCGCAGCGGAATTCGGCAAGATTGCGAGGCTTGCTCGAGTCTGCCAAATGAAGCAGGGGCGTGTGGATATGCTCAGGTCCCAAGTAACCCGATAACCGTGCGCCCTTAAGTTAGTGCCATTCAGTCTTAAGACACTCCCCGGCTGCTGGTAGTGGGGATTAGCCAAACATCGGGAGTGGGTGATTAGCGAGTGCAGGCCGGGGGTTCCGGGAAGGCGGTGGCGGCGAGTTAGTATGTTGCTGCTGGTCGGTGATAAAGCGGGCGCGCTCCCTAATCCTCGGATGCCTCGACGAACGGCCATAGCACATCGCGATTTGCTGTACTTACCTTGGCATCTTTGAAGCCCCCTACGACTCGTATCGCCTCTGGGTACAGGCGCCGAATGCGTTTGACCTCCTCGCGCTCTTGGGGCGTTAACCGCCGAACTCCATTCATTCTCGTGCCGTCCCAGGCGAGAACTGGCACATCTTGCGTGAGATTGACGAGTACTTCTATGTAGCCAGGCTCGCCAAATAGCTGAAGGAGATATGGACCCTGGACAGGAAGGGTGAAATAGTACCGCTCGCCGAATTCCGGCCCGCGCAGGGCTGCTCTTTGCCTGATCCAATTGACGTGGTAGGCCAGTATTGCGCCAAATGCCGTCAGCACGACGAACAGCGTTCCGATCCCAAACTGGAACCTGCGGCGGCGGGTGGGCGGAGTGGATTCGGTCATTCCGAGCTAGTTGGTTCGGGCGATGTTTGGGGATCTGGCATTGGCATCATGGCGTCGTCGGCGGCGGCATTGATACGGACGCGCTCCCTGTTTTCATTGAAGGCCATTGTTGCAATTGCCACGATAACCATGAACCACATTAACGTGCCCAGTCCGAACTGAAACAAGCGGCGATTCTGCCCCGGTGCGCTGGCGGCGTGGAACGTGGAAATAGCGAGCAGAAGCGCCAGGACCGATGCAGCGGTCCATCCGTAGGCCAGAAAAGGCCGATCCAACCACCGGCGCGGCGTACTCTTGGCGAAGCGAATTGAAACCGTGGGCGTAGGCACAAATCCTTCCAGATGCCGCGAGACGGCGTTGCGCGCTTCTTCTGGGACCATATCAATCACCTCGACCGATCCGTAGGACGGGCCGAGAAAAACTGCTCCTTCTGGCGACACCTTGAAGTCGTCCGAGAAAGATTGGTTTGGCGCGACCATCTGTATCTTGAGTACGTCGCCTACCGCGATTTGTCCGTGCATGGCCAAACCGGGTAGTGCTAGAAGTGCAGCCAACGTCGCAGCAACAAGCCAGCCTGCAATACCGAGAAACCAACCAAGGCGATTCATAGGGTCATCCTTTGGTGGCGGATAGATAGGAGGGCTGGGCACGCCGGCATTCTACCGTCTGCGGCCGATCCACCTGAACGATGATGTTTGATCAGCTAGGTGTTCGCTCGCTGGCGATTTCGCTGGTCCGGCGTGACCGAACGTCGATTTCCGATCGGGCCGCTCCCACTAACGATTCCTGGCCGTGCACGACTAGGCGGCCTGGCTGCTGGGAGTGGGGATTAGCCAAACATCCGGCCGGTTGCTCCCCCTGCCTGTGGCTGGTTATAATAGCGGGATTCTGGGCCGCGACCGGCCCCCTTTTTGCTGCATTTGGCACTCCCGAGGAGGATTCATCCGTGGCATCCGGCAAGTTCCTGTTCACCAGCGAATCGGTCAGCATGGGGCATCCCGACAAACTTGCCGACCAGATCTCGGATGGCGTCCTCGATGCTCTCCTGGCGGCCGATCCGATGAGCCGCGTGGCCTGCGAAACCATGGTCACAACCGGCATCGCTATCGTCGCCGGCGAAATCACCAGCAATGCCAAGGTCGACTACACCGAAGTCGTCCGCCGCGTCATCAATGAAGTCGGATATACCGACGATCGCATGGGCATCTGCGGCGACACTTGCGCCGTGATGATCGCTATCGACAAGCAAAGCCCAGACATCGCGATGGGCGTCAATGAGAATGCCGCAGCCGGCAAGGAAATCGGAGCTGGCGACCAAGGCTTGATGTTCGGCTACGCGTGCAACGACACGCCCGAGTTGATGCCGCTACCCATCGCGCTGGCTCACCGGATCACGAATGAGTTGACCGCGGCCCGCCGCCGAGGCGATGTCGATTGGTTGCGTCCTGATAGCAAGAGCCAGGTCACGATCGAGTACGACGGCAGCCGGCCGGTACGGATCGACACGGTGGTCGTCTCGACGCAGCACGGCCCGCAGGTAAGCCAAGACGAGATTCGCGATTTTGTCATCAACAAGGTCATCAAGCCGGTGCTACCGCGCGATCTGGTCGGCGGCAATATCACGTACCACATCAATCCGACCGGACGTTTCGAGGTCGGCGGCCCACAGGGAGATTGCGGCCTGACCGGGCGGAAGATCATCGTCGACACGTACGGCGGTTGGGGCCGCCACGGCGGCGGTGCTTTCAGCGGCAAGGATCCCACCAAGGTTGATCGTAGTGCCGCTTATATGGCCCGACACGTGGCCAAGAACATCGTTGCATCGCAGCTGGCCGATCGTTGCGAAGTGCAATTGGCCTACGCCATTGGCGTAGCCGACCCGGTGAGCGTGCATATCGATACCGACGGAACGGGCCGGCTCGACGATGGGCGAATCTGCGAATTGGTTCGCGATCTGTTCCCGCTCAAGCCGGGCAAGATCATCGAGTACCTCGATCTGCGTCGCCCAATCTACCGACTGACCGCCGCGGGCGGCCATTTCGGCCGCAGCGAGCCGGAGTTCAGCTGGGAAAGCACGCGTCGGGCCGCCGAGTTGTCGAAGGCTGCCGGCAGTGAAGCGTTGGCCCGCTAGGGGCAACTTCGCCAATAGGCCGCACGAGAATCGACGGCATGGATCGGCAGTCGAGTATTAACCAACGGACGGCCGAGCTGTCGCCAGAGGCGCTTCTCTGCGAGCTTCTGCCTGCGCTGGTGGCGGCATCTATCGCAGCGCAATTGCTGATCGGGATCGGCCTGGTGATGAGGCGCGTATCGGGCGCCGTCTCGATAGCGTCCGCGCCAGGGTGGACGGTGGCTTGGGTGCTGGCCACGGCCATCGTGGCCGCAACTACGCGCTTGTTGTGGTTCGCATGGCGGCGACCTGCACCGAAGGTCGTGGACTGGCAAGTTCTCTGCTACCCGGCCGTTGCCCTATTTTTTACGGCCCTTGCGCTGTCGACCGTGGGAATGCCTCTCGTATTTCTCGTACTGCTGTGGCTAATCGTGGCAGTAGAAGAGGCACTGTTGCTGTTGTTCCTTGGCACCGGTGTAAGTCCGTCTCCCTTCGACGCCTTTCGATTGCGGCGAATCGTGCCACGCGTGCTGGATTCTTCGCGGGAATCTAAGGACGATCTGCATGACAGGGATCGATCGATCGGTGGCCCCGGCACTCGCGCTCGCGACGTGAGAGGTGCGGCG
>DASXEJ010000146.1 GCA_036490175.1 Pirellulales bacterium
CTAACTGCTAGCGATGACATGACATCCGTGCTTTGCTTGACTCGCTGTGAATATGAAAGCGACCGGAGGCCAAGGGGGCCCCGGATGAACGGAGTCTAACGCTTTCAGATTGGAAGGAGAGTTATGGAGATGATGACTAAAGAGCAGGAAGTTCTTCGGGTCGCTGACGAGATGTTTCAACAGAGCCCGGACTGGGTAACATTCTTTCGCGAGATCCTGGGCCTGGAAGGGGTTTGCCGCCGGGCGTTCCCCGCACCCGAATTAATGAGCCGTTTCGAACAAGCCCCGGAGTATGCCGAAATCCAACAGCGGCTGGCGAAGCTGCGGGCCCGCGGCGACTTCTTTGCCAATTCGCGCGAGCCGACGCGAGTGATCACCGTGCGCCTCCCCAAGAGCCTGCACGAGTCATTGCGGGCGGAAGCTCACGAGCGTCATACGAGCATGAACAAGCTCTGTATCTCGAAGCTGTTGCAGATGGTCGACGGCGAATTGGTTCCGGCAGACGCCTAGTAGGCGCGGAGACCGGCAGGCGGGTGGCGCCTACGTGCCCGCCCGCGGCGGATACGCATTGGGTGGCGAGCACAAACAGAAAAAATGGGTTCGGAGTGGACTTGTAAGCCGGGTTCTGTCCCCGTCGTGTCCCGTGAGGGGCACGACGGGAGATGGTCATTTCTCTAGGGAGCCGATTGCTCGACTCCTCAAGCAGCCTACCCGGAAGTCGATGACGGCCCAGACGGTCCGTGGCGTTACCCGCCGGCTTTCGCCGACGGCAGCGCCTGCTCCCTGTTTGGCCTTGCACCCGATGGGGTTTGCCTAGCCAGGCCGGTCGCCCGACCTGCTGGTGAGCTCTTACCTCACCGTTTCACCCTTACCTCGTGCGGGACGAGCCCTCGCGAGGCGGTTTACTTTCTGTTGCACTTTCCCTGGCCTCGCGGCCGGTGGGTGTTACCCATCATCGTGTCCGATCGGTGCCCGGACTTTCCTCTCGCCGAACCAGTCGTGAGGCCTTGCGGCGCTGCGCGCATGGTTCGACCAGCGGCCATCGGGTCCACTCCGAACCCAGCAGCTACGATAGTCGACATGGAAGGTCACGTGAACGGCTCTCGGCAAATCGGCCGTCTGCCGCACTGGCTTCGGGCGTCGTCCAGTGGCGACCTTGCCAGGAATCGCGCCGCGCGAGTTCGGCGTCGATAGCACGTTTGAGTGCCGGTTTGTCCAGACACCAGGTCGGAGCGGTCAGGTACTCGGGAGGAGCCTCGCCACTGATGCGCTCGACGATGCACGTCGGCGGGAGCAATTCCAAGAAGTCGACAAGCGTCGTGACGTATTCCTCTCGCTCCAGTAGTCGCACTTCGCCGCTGGCAACCCAGTCGGCCAGCGGGGTATTCCGGACGGCATATAGGTTGTGGATTTTCACGGCGTTGAACCCTAGCCGGCCCACTTCCCTGGCGCTGGCCATCATGTCGGCGTGCGATTCGCCGGGGAGTCCCAACATGATATGGGCGCAGATCTCGAAACCGCGTCCGTGGCACCGCGCGATGGCATCTACCAGGGCGCCGTGATGATGGCCGCGATTCATCCAGTCCAGCGAGCGATCGTGCATCGTTTGCATTCCCAGCTCGACGGATAGGTACATCCGACCGCCGATCTCGCTGAGTAATTCCAGTACGTCCTCGGGGACGCAGTCAGGTCGCGTGCCGATGGCCAGGCCAACTACCTGTGGATGTTCCAGAGCCTCTTCGTAGACGGCGCGCAGACGGTCGACCGGGGCATAGGTATTAGTTGCGGGCTGAAAGTACGCCAGGAAGTGGTTCACGTCGTAGCGCCACTTCAACCGGCGGATCCCGTCGTCGAGTTGGGCCCGAATGGCGCCGCGCGGAACGCGACGGCTGGGGCTGAAGCTGCGATTGTCGCAAAAGACGCAGCCGCCGGTGGTCACCGTCCCGTCCACGTTGGGACAGGTGAAGCCCGCGTTCAGGCTCACCTTTTGCACGCGGTGGCCGAACTTATGGCGGAAGAAGTGGTTCAGGGCGAAGTATCGTAGCCCAGCGGTACGCCAGGCAGGCGTTTCGACATCATCCATAGGCAGCCATTATTGACGCATTGGGAGGGGCTGCCTAGACTCAAACCAAGACGCGGTAAGTGTTATCGCATCATGTTCTCCCGTCAGGCAAATTCGACATGTACGGTGAACTGGTCCCAGTCGGCGGAGGCGACACGATTCCTCTGCTGAAGAAGACCCTGTTGGTGGGCCGACGCGAAAGTTGCGATATCGTGTTGCGCTTTCCCAATGTGTCCGCTCATCACTGTCAGTTGCAGGTCGATGCCGGTTATTGGTACATCCACGACCAGCAGAGCCGCAACGGTGTGAAGGTCAACGGCACGCGCGTTACCGAGAAGCGGGTCGACCCAGGCGACATCCTCAGCATTGCCACGCATCGTTACACCGTGCAGTACTCGCCGATGGACCTCGGGGCCGTCGGTCCGCCCCCCACTCCGGGCACTCCCCAGTCGGAAATATTCTCGAAATCACTGTTAGAGCGAGCCGGCTTGAAAAAGAACGACGGGGCCACGGACAACCGGCGCTTCGACGTGCTCAACAACGAAGCCGGACAGATCAAGGATTCGAACAAGCCTGTTTGATTCTTGCACTTCATGATCGAGTCATCATCGCTGCGAAGACTGTTCGATCGTTGGAGAGCGACTGACACGCGGGATTGGAAAATGCAGGCATACGCCCACTGCGCGTCTGCTGCTCGCTTGGCCGGATCACGTGTTTCTTCACACCTCAATGCTTCGCGGTAGTTCGCGCTGCGCATGGCCAAGAAAAAAAAGATCCGAGCCAACTTTCGCAAGAACCGAGGGACGCGGGTTCGCACGACCGATTGGACCCAGCGCTTCGCCGCCGATAAGACGCGTGACGATGAGTCGTTGCGCGGCGAGCGCATTAGCGGACGCGGCGAGCTGACACGCAAGCGAACCATTATGGTCGACGATCACTCCGCGGCCGGTGCCGAACCGGGGGACGCGGTGTTGGGAGTCGACATGGCCGAGTGCCTGGCCGGTCGCGTGCTTTCGGTGCAAGGTCTGACAAGCACCGTTCAAACGCCGGATGGGCAATTGCACCAATGTGCCACGCGCCGCTTGCTGAAAACCCTCAGCACGGATCAACGTCACGTGGTGGCCGCAGGTGATCGCGTGCAATTTCGTCCTGCCCAGGGGAACGAAGGAATCATCGAGCGCATCGAGCCGCGGCATGGCGTGCTCAGCCGCAATGTGCGCGGACGGCAGCACGTCATTGTCGCCAACGTCGACCAGTTGCTGATCGTGGCCAGCGCCGCCGAACCGTATCTGAAACCCAATCTTATCGATCGGTTTCTTGTCAGTGCCGAGAAAAACAGAATCCGGCCCTTGATTGTCATTAACAAGATCGACCTGGTCGAGCGCGGGTCGCTCGCGCCGATGGTGGGCGTGTTCAGCCAGATGGGCTATCGAGTGTTGCTGGTCAGCGCGCGGACGGGATTCGGCATGGATCGCGTGCGACGGGCGCTCGCCAATTGTGCCACGGCCGTCGCTGGGCAGAGCGGTGTCGGCAAATCGTCACTTCTCAATGCCGTGGAAACCGATTGGAGCCTGCGCGTCGCCGAGGTCAGCGAAGAGACTCAGAAGGGTCGCCATACGACGACCACGGCTCGTCTATTGACGCTGGGTTGCGGAGGGTACGTCATCGATACGCCGGGAATCCGACAATTCCAACTATGGGATATCGTGCCGGAAGAGGTCGCTGGCTGCTATCGCGATCTGCGTCCATTCGTCAACAAGTGCCGATTCCCCAATTGCACCCACACGCACGAGGCCGACTGCGCCGTCAAGGATGCTGTGGCCGATGGCTGGCTAGACGCGCGACGTTACGAAAGTTACTGCCATCTCTTTAGCGGCGACATGGCCGTTTAATATGCCGTCGACCTTGCACGTTTGTTTGGGCCATTCCGCAACGAGTGCGTGTATGACCGGGTCCAGGCTTGCGAACTCCGCAGTTGGTCAGGTTTGTCATCAAGTCGCCGGTCGTGAACCGTGGCAACGGTATGACTGTCCTATCTGGAGGCCGGATTTTCTGGCCGCAAACGCGTGGGGCCGTATACTTCGATCAGGCAGCTTGCCATTGATGCTATCAAGCAAGCGACACAGCGAGATGATCGAGATTGTCACCTATCACCGAGGGTCACAGCCATCGTAAAAGAAATGTACCGCTCCGAAACGGTCGTCAGCGAATCCGCTGTATTGGTCGGTGTCGTATTACCGAGCCACCGGTTTCCCGGCGATCCTTTGGACGAATTGGAAGGTTTGGTGCAATCGGCCGGAGCACGCATCGTCGGTCAGTTGACACAGCGGCGCGAAACGCCAGACAAGACGACATATCTGGGTAAGGGCAAAGTCGAAGAGTTACGGCTCTTGGCCGAAGCGCAAGAGGCGGACGTCGTCGTCTTCGACAACGATCTTAGTCCGGCGCAGACGCGTAATCTCGAGAAGGCGACCAATACCAAGGTGCTGGATCGAACTGAGCTGATTCTCGACATCTTTGCCAGTCGCGCGCAAACTCACGAGGCGCGCCTGGCCGTCGAATTGGCGCAGCTACAGTACTCGCTCCCGCGGCTCAAGCGCATGTGGACCCACTTGTCGCGCATGAAGATGGGAATCGGCATGCGCGGCCCGGGCGAGAAGCAATTGGAAGTCGACCGTCGTCTAGTCGAGAAGCGAATTCACGACCTGCGCGATGAACTGTCGGTCATCGAGCGGCGCAAAGAGCGGCAAGTTGCCGCGCGGCACGACCGCATGACAGTCTCGCTCGTCGGCTACACCAACGCCGGCAAGAGCACGTTGTTGAACGTATTAACCGGCGCCGACGTACTGGCCGCACACAAGCTGTTCGCCACGCTCGACACGCGCACGCGTCGTTGGCAGTTGCCCGGCTGGGGGCCTGTGCTGTTGAGCGATACGGTCGGTTTCATTCGCGAGCTGCCGCATCATCTGATTGCCAGCTTCAAGGCCACCTTGGAAGAGTCGCGGCAGGCCGATCTCTTGCTGCACGTGGCCGACGCCAGCAGCCCGGCGGTTTATCAACAGATTGCCGCGGTGTATGGCGTGCTCGAAGAATTGGGGATCGAGGAAAAAGACACGCTGCTCGTACTCAACAAAGTGGACGCACTGGCCGACCGAATACAACTCGATGGTCTGCTCGAACGTTATCCCAACGCGGTACCGATCAGCGCCCGACGTGGCCAGGGACTGGCGCAACTGGCCGGCAAAGTCAGCGAAGCGTTGAGTCGTGGATTTCTCGACGTCGACATCGAAACCGATGCCTCGAACGGCCGGCTGTTGGCATTTCTCGCGGCGCATGGAGAAGTTTTGTCGCAGCAATACCACGACAGCAGCGTCACGGTTCACTGTCGTATCGCGCAGCAGCATCTTGGACCGATTCAAGACCTGGCCAAATGCATCCGTCCTCATCAATCGGACGGATCGCTCGCGGTCGATCCTAAGGAAGTACCTCCGGCCAAGATCGAGGACGTGGCATGATGTTGGCGACATCCCGGCGGTTTGTGAAACGGCGCCCGCGAACCGCGAGCGCGCGACAATGCGCAGACCGCATGCCGGAGATGGTTTAACGCGTCGCCAACCAGGGCACAGAGACGACAATGACGCGCCGTGCCATCAAGGGATACCGAGCCATTGTCACCGGCGCGTCGAGCGGCATCGGCCGTGAACTGGTGATGGAGCTGGTACGCCGTGGTGCCCGCGTTGTTGCCACGGCGCGCCGGGCCGATCGTTTGGAATCGCTGGCCGTCGAGGCGGGCTCGTATCCGGGCGAGATCACGACCGTAGTCGGTGACATCACGCGCGAGGAAACGCGCCAGGCACTCGTCGCGTGCGCCACAGACCGTTGGGGTGGGATCGATCTGCTGGTCAACAATGCCGGCGTTGGCATGATACGCGATTTTGACCAATCCGATGCCGATCGATTGCGGCAACTCATGGACGTGAATTTTTTCGCAGCGGTCGAGATGACACGCGCAGCGCTCCCTGTGTTACGTGCCGGACGGCAGCCGATGGTGGTCAACGTCGCCTCGATCCTGGGGCACCGCGGCATCCCGCACTACACGGAATACTGTGCCAGCAAGTTCGCCTTGGTAGGTTTCAGCGAGGCTTTGCGTGCAGAACTGGTGGGTCGGGGAGTCGAGGTCTTGGTCGTCAGCCCCGGCACGACGAAATCCGAATTCTTCGACGTGCTGGTAGCCGAGCAGCCGGGCGTGGGGAGCCGCGGCGAAGGGGGCGTGTCTCCTGTGGACGTCGCCCTGGCCACCGTTCGCGCGATCGAGCGCAGCCGGCACTTGATCATCCCCAATAATCGGGGTCGGCTGCTGTTGTGGCTGAATCGGCTCTCTCCGCGACTGGCGGACGCCCTGGTGGCGCGTTTTGGGTAAGCAATCGTGCGTAATCGTGTGCCTGGCGTGCCTCGATGCTCGTGTTGCACCATCCTCCAGGTCGGTAGCCCGTTAAGCCGCTCAGGCTAGCAAACCGTGCGCGTCCCCTGTTACACTTAGTGAGTACCGCTCTGCCGGTATTCAGCCTGCCTGCCGTACTTCGAACCTCAATCGCATTTCGACGCCCCGGAGCCCTCGATCATGTCGTCATTATCACGCCGCAAGTTTTTGGAAGATTCGATGCTCGCCGCCGCCGCGGCCGTTGCTGCCGGCAGCCTCCATACGGTCCGCGCCGATGACGCGGCACCGGTCAGCAAGAGTCCCAACGAAAAGCTTGGTGTCGCTTGCGTGGGCGTGAATGGTCAAGGCAAAAGTCACCTGGGTGCTTACTCGCGGCGACCGGATACCGAGGTGCTGTACGTCTGTGACGTCGACGAGAGTGTTGGCCGCGAACGGGTCAAGGAAGTCGCCGCCCGCCAAGGGCGCGAACCGAAGTATGTGGCCGACTTGCGACAACTGCTCGACGACAAATCCGTCGATATCGTCACGACCGCAACGCCCAATCATTGGCATTCGCTGGTAGGCATCTGGGCGATGCAATCCGGCAAGGATGTGTACGTCGAGAAGCCCGTCAGTCATAACGTCAGCGAAGGTCGCCGCATGGTCGAGGCGGCACGCAAATATGGCCGCATCTGTCAGACCGGCACACAGTGCCGCTCGATGAAGGGGTCGATCGACGCGATTGCACATGTGCATCAGGGCAAGATCGGAGAATTGAAGATCGCCCGCGGCCTTTGCTACAAGAAGCGCGGCTCGATTGGGCCGAAGGGAAACTATCCGATTCCGCCAAGCGTGAACTACGACCTGTGGTCGGGACCGGCCGCCGTAAAGCCATTGACGCGCGAGCGCCTGCACTACGACTGGCACTGGATGTGGGACTACGGCAATGGCGACTTGGGCAATCAGGGCATTCATCAAATGGACCTGGCGCGCTGGGGCCTGGGCACCAATACGCTTAGCACCGAAGTCGTCAGCTACGGCGGCCGCTTGGGCTACGAGGATGCCGGCGAAACGGCGAACACCCAGGTCATCATTCACGATTATGGAAATCAGCAACTGGTGTTCGAGGTGCGCGGCTTGCCGACCGAGGATTTGCGCGGCGCTCGGGTCGGCGTGATCTTCGAGGGAACCGATGGATTCGTGGTTCTCACCGAGTACACGTCCGGCGCCGCGTTCGACTTGAAAGGAAACAAAGTCGCCGAGTTCCAAGGGGGCGGTGATCATCACGGCAACTTCCTCAAGGCGGTGCGCAGCCGAAAGGTCGAGGATCTGAATGCCGACATTCTCGAAGGGCACCTGTCGAGCGCGCTGTGTCATCTTGGAAATATTTCGTACCGCCTGGGCGCGAAGACGCATTTCAAGGATGTCGAGATGCGACTAGCCGGCAATGACGACGCCGTCGACACCTTTGAGCGGTTTAGCGACCATTTGAAGACGAACGGTGTCGACCTGGAAAAGGCCGAGATCGCCTATGGCAAGGAGCTACATATCGATCCGCGCGGCGAAACGTTTGTCAACGATTTGCAGGCCGATGCCATGCTGACACGTGAGTACCGCGCGCCGTTCATCGTGCCCCCGGCCGGACGCGTTTAGCTTCCGAACGGTAATTCAAAGGCTCCATTAGATGCCGCGTAAGACGTGTGCGGCATCGTCGCACAGTCGTTTCGCTTCGGCCGTTGTGGGGGCCTCGGCGATCGCACGAACGATAGGTTCGGTATTGCTCGCCCGGACCAAGAGCCACCGGCCTGGCCAATCGAGACGCAAGCCATCCATGCTGTTGGACGTAGCGTCGGCAAAATGCTTCTTGAGGGCGGCCAGCCCAGCGGCGATCTTCTCGGGCGATAGCGAGATCTTGGTCTTTACGATTTCGTAGCGCGGCAATTCGTCGGCTAGCCGGCTTACCTTTTCCTCGCGCGCGGCCATCGCGTCGAGCACTAGCGCCATGCTGACAAAACTGTCGCGCACTAGCACCACGCGTGGGTCGATGACACCTCCGTTGCCTTCGCCTCCTAGCACTGCGTTGTGCCGATTGATCATGTCCACCACGTTGGCTTCGCCGACCGCCGAGCGATAAAAAGGAACATCGTATTTGGCGGCCAGATCTTCGGTCATGCGGCTGGTCGAACAATTGGTGACCACCGGCCCCGGCCTGCTGCGCAATACGTGATCGGCGCACAGCGCAAGCGTGTATTCCTCGCCGATATAGCGTCCGGTTTCGTCGATGATCGCCAAGCGGTCGGCATCGGGGTCCTGACAGAAGCCAATATCCGCGCCCAAGGTTGAAACGCGGGTCAGTACGCTGGCGAGATTCTCTGCGGTCGGCTCGGGAGTATGAGCAAACTGGCCGTCTGGGTGTTCGCCCAGCACCGTCAGCTGACAGCCGAGATCGTCGAGTAACCGCCGCCCCAGTAGGCTGCCGGCGCCATGATTCGAATCGAGTAATACGCGGAATTTGCGACGCTTGATACGCTCGACATCGACCGTTGCCAAGACCAAGGCGCAGTGAGGCGAAATCGCGTCGCCACACGAGATCGCGTGGCCAATCTGGTCATGACGGGCCCAATCAACCTTTCCCGCGCGGTAACTGCGGAGCACTTGTTCCCCTTCGGCGGCCGGAATCACGCGCCCGGCGGCCGAGAATAGCTTCAGGCCGTTGTACTCGGCCGGGTTATGGCTGGCCGAAATTTGCACGCCGCCGGCCGCCAGTAGCGTTCGTACGAGTACGCCCGTAGTGGGCGTCGCCGCCACTCCCGCGTCGATCGTGTCGCGGCCCACGGCCTCCAACCCGCTGGCCACCGCTTGGGCCAACATCCGACCGGTGCCGCGGCCGTCGCGCGAGATCAATACCGGACGCCCCGGCGGCAAGGTCTGGGCGAACGCGCTCACGTAGCGAATCGCCACCTCCGGTGTCAGGCTGTCGCCGACGATGCCTCGCAAGCCCGAAACGCTGATGATCGGTTCACTCACGGACATGGCTCCTCGGGTATTGTGATGATTCGGTTACGCTGCTGGCACGTGCGAGCGAATATATGCGAGCAAGTATAGCAGCAGCGTTGCATTGGCGCCGCCGTGACCCGGCCGTGGCCCTTGTGAGCGTGCGGGTTTTCGGCACAATAAACGCCACGCCGCAAGAATTTTCCCCTCTGCGCGTGGCGTATTTCAGGAGCACCTATGGCGACCAAGTCCCAACCCACGGATGAACTCGTAGCCGAAGTCGCCGCAGCGTCTGCGGCTGGAAAAATGTCGGCTACCGCCGCCAAAAACATAACTGCCTGGCTGAGCGAGCCACGCTACGCAGAATACGCGCCGCAAGTGGCCGAGCACATCACGGCCGGCCGCTGGCAGCAATTGGACGACGTGTTTTGGACCGTCATCCCCTTCGGCACTGGCGGCCGGCGTGGCCGCATGTACCCGATTGGTTCGAACGCCATCAACGATCGCACGATGGGGGAAAGCGCGCAGGGGCTGGCCGATTACGTCAAGACCGAGCGGCCGACGGGGGATTCGTTTTCTTGCGCGATCGCGTGCGACACGCGGCATCGCTCGCGACACTTCGCCGAGTTGTGCGCCGAAATCATGGTTGCCGCCGGTTTCGAAGTTTACTTTCTCGACGGCGTCCGCAGCACGCCGGAGCTGTCGTCAACCGTGCGGCACTTCCGTTGTTCGTGCGGCATCATGATCACGGCCAGCCACAACCCTCCCAGCGACAATGCGATCAAGGCGTATTGGAGTACGGGCGCGCAGCTGCTGCCGCCGCATGACAAGGGAGTGATCGATCGCGTGATGAGCGTCTCCATGATCAGCCGCGTGCCGTTTGCCGACGCCTTGGCCGCGGGTCACGTGAAGTACTGCCAGGAAGAGGCCGACAAGGTCTACATCAGCGGTGTCGTGGCGCAAAGCATTCCTGGGCCGCGCGCCCTGAAGATTCTGTACTCGCCGATGCACGGCGTGGGTGCCTCGAGCGTCTGCCCGGCGCTGGCCGCGGCGGGCTTCACGGACGTGGAAGTGTTTCGCCCGCAGGCGGATCCGGATGGCGATTTTCCGAATGTGCCAGGACATGTGGCGAATCCGGAGAATCCCGCCACGTTCGATGCGACGATCGAACGGGCGCAGCAAATCGGCGCCGAAGTAATTCTGTCGAGCGACCCAGACGCCGACCGATTGGGCCTGGCCGCCCCTGCGACCACAGCCCTCGGCGCGCCCTGGCGTATTTTCACCGGCAATCAAATCGGCGCCCTACTGGCCGAATACGTGCTGGGTGGCCGGCGCGCGGCGGGCACGCTGTCGAGCGACAACTATGTCGTCAAGACACTGGTCACGAGCGAGATGGTGCGCCGCATCGCGGATTCGTACGGGGTAAAGACTTACGGGAACTTGCTCGTCGGCTTCAAATGGATTGCGCAAACCATCGATGCCGAAGGGCCGGAACGATTCGTTTTCGCCTGTGAAGAGTCGCACGGTTTTTTGGCCGGCACGCATGTGCGCGACAAGGATGCGGCAGTGGCGGCCATGCTGGCGGCCGAGTTGGCCGCGCAGTGCAAAGCGGCAGGGCAGACACTCAGCGAGAAGCTCGACGCGTTGTTCTGGCAGCATGGCTGTCATGCCGAGCGCACCGTATCGAAAACGATGCCAGGTAGCGAAGGTATGGCGCAAATGAAGTCTGTTATGACGCGCTTGCGCACCAAGCCGCCAGAATCCTTGGGCGGAATGCGGGTGGTGGCCGCCCGCGATTATCTCAACCGGGTGACCATGATTCCTGGCAGCGGCACAAAGCCGCTCGACGGGCCATGCGACGACCTGGTGATCTTTGACCTGGAGCGTGCCGGTAACTATGCCGCCGTGCGTCCCTCGGGCACAGAGCCGAAGGTGAAGTTCTATAACTTCGCCTACGAGCCGGCCGAACAGCTGGCGAATCTCGAAGACACAAAGGCCGAACTTGAGGATCGTTTGACGGCGATCGAACGCGACCTGGCGGCCGTGGCCGAAGCTACTTAGGCGCGGATTTTCAAGCCACTCAAGGCGGTTGAAATCACACGCTGTCGTTGCTCAGCGTATTGGCTCGATCCGATCCTTGCCCATCAAGAATCGCAGAACCTGTGGGACAGCGATCGTCCCGTCGGCCTGCTGGTAATTCTCCAGGATGGCGATCAACGCGCGGCTGATGGCGATCGCTGTGCCGTTGAGTGTGTGCAGGAACTGCGTGCCTTTTTCGCCTTTCACGCGGTAGCGAATGCCCAACCGCCGAGATTGATAGTCGGTGCAGTTCGAGGTGCTGGTTACCTCGCCATATTCGCCGGCCTCGCCGCGGCCCGGCATCCAAGCTTCGAGGTCAAACTTTCGATAGGCTGGTCCTCCCAAGTCGCCGGTGGCGGTGTCGACAACGCGATAGGGAATGCCCAGTCCGTCGAACAACCTCCCTTCTAATCCGCAGAAATAGTCGAGCATGGCGTCGCTCTGTTCCGGCAGCGTGAAGGCGAACATCTCAATCTTGGTGAATTGGTGGACGCGATACAAACCGCGCGTTTGGCGGCCATGCGCTCCGGCCTCAGTACGGTAGCAATGGCTGATGCCGCAGTATTTGAGCGGCAGACGATCTGCGTCGATGATTTGATCCGCGAGCAATCCACCAAGCGTGATTTCGGCCGTGGCCACCAGGCTCAGGTCGCTGTCTGCAACGCTATAGATCTGCGTCTCGGGCCCGCGCGGAATGTATCCGGTGCCTTGCAGGATTTCGTTGCGCGCGAGATCGGGTGTGATCGTGGGCGTGAAACCTTCGCCCACCAACAGATCAATCGCGTACCGTTGCAAGGCCAATTCCAGCATTACGGCATCGTTCAGCAGGAAGTAAAAGCCGTGCCCGGCGACCTTGGCTCCCCCCTCGAAATCGAACAAGCCCAATCGCTCGCCAAGGGTGACGTGATCGAGCGGTTTGAAATCGAACGTGGGGAGGGCCGTTTTGCCTTTACGAATCTCGAGGTTTGCCTGGTCGTCAGCACCGGTCGGCGCATCGGGGTGCGTCATGTTGGGGATCGAGCGGTGGATCACGTCGAGGTCGGCGCTGATCTGCTCGAGTTCGGCCTGCGCGGCCGTGGTCTGTTCGCGGAGCTCGCGCCCTTGGTTCTTACGCGCTTCACGTTCGGCGGGATCCTTGGCCTGACCGATCGATTTCGAGACTTCGTTGGCCTGTCGATTGAACTGGTCGACCTCGGCTTGCTTGTCACGGCGCTGAGCTTCGAGTGCCAGAAAGCGGTCGATGTCGGCTTTGGCGCCGCGCAAGACGCAATTCTTTTTTACGAGGTCGGCATTCTCGACGATGAATCTTCGATCAAGCATGATAGAGAGAAGAACCGTTGAATGATGAATGCGGAATGAGAAACGCAGGAGACGCTACGAAGCCAGGTGACCATCACATTTGTAAAGGGAATGGCTTCATCGTCATTTCTTCAGGATGCTGATTTCCTGCCACAGGTGGGCGCTGGCCTTGATGCCGCGGTGAAAATCGGCCAGGCAGAACTTCTCGTTCGGACTGTGGGTGTTGTCGTCGTTCTGCCCCCAACCCAAGAGCAGGGTATCGACTCCTAGCTTTTCGTGGAAGGTCGACACGACGGGAATCGATCCTCCCTCGCGAATGAAAACGGGCGCGCGACCAAAGCCCGCTTCGATCGCTCGCGAGGCGGCGGCCATATAGGGACTTTCCAGCGGTACGACCACACCCGGTGCGCCGTGGAAACTGATCAATTCCATATTGATGCCCGGCGGGACGAGCCCTGCGAGCATTTTGCGCAGCGAGGTCGCCACCTTGTGCGGGTCCTGGTTGGGCACCAGACGAAAACTGAACTTCGCGCTGGCGCGGGCCGGCAGCACGGTTTTGGCCCCCTCGCCTTGGTAGCCACTGGTGAGGCCATTGATATCGCAAGTCGGGCGTGCCCAGCGGCGTTCGAGCGTGGTGTAGCCATCTTCGCCAGAAAGCGCCTCGACACCCAGCTGGCGCATGAACTCGCGCTCGTCAAAATTCAGCTTGCGCATCGCCGCACGTTCGGAATCGGCGATCGGAATTACATCGTCGTAGAAGCCGGGCACTTGCACCTGCCCACGTTCGTTGACCAATGCCGTGAGCATACGCGCCAGGGCGTTGGCCGGGTTGGTCACCGATCCGCCGAAGACGCCCGAATGCAAGTCCTGACTAGGACCGGTCAAGCGCAGCTCGAAGTAAGCGATGCCTTTCAAGCCGTAGGTAATGGCTGGCTGGCCGGGCGCGAACTGGCTGGTGTCGCTAATGACAATGATGTCGCAGGCCAAACGGTCGTGGTTTTTATCGACGAAGGCGTCGAGATTGGCGCTGCCGACCTCTTCTTCACCCTCGATCACATACTTCAGATTCAGTGGCAATCGCCCGGCGGTCTTGATCCAGGCTTCGGCACTTTTGATATGGGTGAACATCTGGCCCTTGTCGTCGGTCGCGCCGCGGGCGTAGAGGTTGCCGTCGCGCACTGTCGGCTCGAAAGGAGGCGAAATCCACTCGTTCAACGGATCGGGCGGCTGCACGTCGTAGTGACCATAGACCAATACCGTGGGCGCCCCTGGCATGGCCGGCGACTGGGCATATACGATCGGGTGCCCGGCGGTCTCGATCAGCTCGGATTGAAATCCGAGCGACTGGAATTGCCGTAGCACCCAGTTGGCCGCGGTGCGGATGTCGCCCTTATGGGCGCTCATGGCGCTGACGCTGGGGATCCGCAGCAACTCGAAGAGTTCTTGCTCGAACCGCGGGCCATGTTGATCGAGATATTGGTCAAGGGTCGGCATCGGCAAGTCCCTGAAATCTAATGACTATTGATTCACGCTGGCATGGCTAACGCTGGCCGGGCCGAGGGTAGGCCAAGCAAGCGATTGCACGGCAAGTCTGGCACATCCGCCGGCTTGGGTACGGTCGAGGAAATTCCGTTGGCGGTGCGAAATGTTCCGTGAAAAGCCACCGACACAGGATTGGCCACGGTAGTTTCGCGTCTAATATAATCGTTTGCGGCCAAATCACCACGCCGCGAGCTGGAAGTGAACGCTGGCAATTGCACCAGCGGGAGTTTATGCCAAAATTGTAGCGGGTCGTCTCCCGTAACGTCGGCCGTGCGTAGGATCGACGCCAGGGAGCTTGCAGAGATGGAGATTTGCGGTGTCCCAACAAGCAGCTGTTGCCGAGCCGGTCGTCGAAACTGTCGAGCAGCGAAAAACGCGCCAGGCGAAAAAACCCAAGCGGCAACCACGTTACAGCGTCATTCTCTGGAATGATGACGACCATTCGTATCCCTACGTCATGGTAATGCTGCAAGAGCTGTTCGGGCATACGCTCGAAAAGGGGTACCAGTTGGCTGTCGAGGTCGATACGGGCGGTCGGGCCGTCGTGCTGACCACGACCCGTGAGCATGCCGAACTGAAGCGCGATCAGATACACGCCTACGGCAAGGACGACTTAATCGCCGGTTGCAAAGGCTCGATGAGCGCCACAATTGAGCCGGTCGAAGAAGAGTGATAATGGCGGTCAGGGACGTGAATCCATTCGCGGTATTCCTGGGATCCGTCACCCGGCAATCGATCCGTGTCCGGACAGTGTCGAATTCCAATTTAAACTGCCGCGGCCTGGTCGATCGTAAGTGCGGCTGTCGCAGCAGCGCGTTGTTTTGTGTGTGTTGAACCACCGTTCCTTTAGACATCCAGCACTCCATGCCAACGCTACGAACTGCCACGCTAGGCTGCAAGGTGAATCAATACGAGACGCAATTCGTGCGCGAGGGGTTGCAGGCGATCGGATATCGCGAGGCAGTCGGGGACGAG
The DNA here is from genome assembly GCA_036490175.1 of Pirellulales bacterium. NCBI lineage: Bacteria > Pseudomonadati > Planctomycetota > Planctomycetia > Pirellulales > Pirellulales bacterium. The sequence continues at coordinate 15,372 of DASXEJ010000146.1, forward strand.
TCTGCCGACCTGTGCATCGTAAACACTTGCACCGTAACGGCCGAGGGAGACGCCAAAAGCCGTCAGGTGATTCGCCAGCTTGCTCGCCGCAACCCCGGCACGCGCATCGTGGTGATGGGCTGCTATGCCACGCGCGCCGCGGACGAGGTGGCCGCGCTCCCCTCGGTCGTCGAAGTCGTCACGGACAAACGCGAGTTGCCGGACTTGTTGGGCCGATTTGGCGTCGTGGACATACCGACTGGAATCGAAGGGCTTGATGGTCGACAGCGGGCTTATGTCAAAGTGCAAGATGGTTGCCTGTTGAATTGCACGTTTTGCATCATCCCCAAGGTCCGGCCCACGCTGGTTAGCCGACCTCCCGAACAGATCGTGGCCGAAATCGGCAGGCTGCTAGCCCGTGGTTATCGAGAGATCGTGTTGACCGGCATCCATCTCGGTCATTACGGCATCGAATGGAATCGCGGCCGTCCGAAGATCGAGTGGGTACGCTTGTCTCATTTGTTGAATCGTATCGCGCAGCTGCCTGGCGAGTTTCGCATACGGCTTTCCAGCATCGAGGCCACGGAAGTGACGCGCGAATTGATTCAGGTAATGGCGGACTACCCACGGAAAGTCTGCCCTCATTTGCACATTTCGATGCAAAGCGGTTCCGATAGCGTGCTTAGACGGATGCGGCGTCGATGGGGGGCAAAGCGTTTTGTCGATCGTTGCCGGTTGGTTTACGAATCGCTCGAGCAGCCGGCTCTCACGACCGACATCATCGTGGGATTTCCTGGCGAAACGGACGAAGAGTTTTCCGACACCTGTCGAGTTGCTGAGGAAGTCGGCTTCTCGAAGATTCACGTGTTTCCTTTCAGCCCACGGCGGACAACGCTGGCGGCTGTGATGATCGATCAGGTGCCACCTCATGTCAAAAACGAGAGAGTGGCGCGACTTACCACGCTCGCCGAGCAACTGCGCGACGATTATTACCAGAGTTTACGCGGAAGAACGTTGCAGGTCCTCGTGGAGCCGCGCGCGGCGCGACGACCTGAATTTCTGTTGGGCACATCTTGTCGCTACGCGCCGGTAGAAGTGCCGGCCGAGGGTGCCCGCATTCGCGAGTTCGTCACAATCACGGCAGGAGATGTGGCCGACGGCTGTATTCAGGCGCTGGTCGAGGACGTACCGCACCGCGCTCGCGCATTGGCCTAGAGTAGAGGCGCAGGAGCGAGGGGAACGCCGGCAGGATGCGGTTTCGCCACTGCCTGGATTGTTATAATCTTTATCTTGTAAGAAACCGGTGCGCCTTGGGGGCGCGAAGCTGTTGTCGCAGCCTCGAGCGAAAAGCATGGGCATTAAATTCGAATGTGTCCATTGCGGCCACGTGCTGCACGTGAAGGACTACCTCGCTGGCAAGCGCGGGGTTTGTCCGCATTGCCAGGGAAGAATCGAGATTCCCAACACGCCCGGTGGTCCTGCGCAAGCGGACGACGGGACTGCCATTGCGGTGGAAGTGCCCGTCCTCGTCGACAATGCGCCGTCCGTTGCGACTGCGCTTGTGCAATCTAGCTCGACCGCTGGCGCGGCAACAGCGAACATTGCCACGTCGGTGCGGACGCCGCCGCCTGGCGAGGCGCGGTCCGTGTCGTATGATCCGATCGCCGAGGGACCGCACTTACAATGGTATGTTCTGCCCTCCGGATCAATCACCAAGTACGGACCGGCTCCGGGTGACATGATGCGTGCCTGGATTAACGAGGGGCGTATCTCGGCCGACTCGATGATATGGCGCGAGGGCTGGCAGCAATGGCGATCGGCGGTCAGTGTTTTCCCCCAACTGTCATCACTAGCCATCCCAGGCTCCACGGCTGTCCCAGCACCAAATACCGCGCCCCAAGCGATGTCAACATCGAATGCCGTGGCCGAGATACCGGCAGTGGTTTTGACCGTCGATGATTCCATGCCGGCGCCGGTCGCGCAACGAGGCGCCGCCCGTCGTCCCGGCGCGCGTCGTGTTCGAGATCAACGGAATTTGGTCGTCGTTTTGCTCGGCACATTGATCGCGCTGCTGCTGCCCGTGCTGATTTATGTATTGATGCATCAATAGCGTGAGGGCACACGTTTCTTGCTGCCGGACTACAAGCTCGCATGCATTCAAAGTCGCGACTGCGGGCGCGACTTAATGGATTTACCCTGTTTACCATCTGGCCCTTTCACCACGTGCAACAGATTCACGGGCTACATGTCAGCGACGATTGTTGCCCGATAGGCTGTTTTGGAATCCCGTTTGCACCGTGATCGCTCGTTGGCTGGGGCTCGCCCGTAGGATACAATTCGACGAACTTGTTCTTCTGCGATTCACGTCGCCTTCTCCGGCACCCAGGAGCTGAATGCCATGAAATATCTCAGCAAGAGTCTCACATTAATCCTGCTTTGTTCGGCGCTGTTCTCGACTGTTTCGACCGCTCGTAGCGCTGATCAGGCGGCAAAAACTTTTGTGGTCGGGGGAGCCTACCAATTGACCGCGCCAGCGGCCTGGATCAGCCGCGAGCCGCGGACGCGGATCGTGGAGCACGAGTTCGCCATTCCGGCCGCCAAGGGGGATGAACAGGATGGCCGTATGACGGTCATGGGGGCCGGGGGTGGGATTGAGGCCAATATTCAGCGGTGGTACGACCAATTCACCCAGCCCGACGGCGCGAGCACCAAAGACCGAGCTAAAATCGAGAAGCGAACGATTGCCGGCCAGGAGGTGACTATCGTGGACCTCTCTGGCACGTATATGGATCGTCCTGGGCCCATGGCGCCGGGTGTCGAGCGTCCGAACTACCGCATGCTGGCCGCCATTGTCGAGACCAAGAAGAACGGCAGCCATTTTTTCAAGTTCTACGGGCCGCAGAAGACGGTCACCGACAATTCCGAAGCGTTTGGCAAGATGCTCGACAGCTTGAAGCAAAAATAACGGCTTCTCACCGCGCCATATGGAGGCCGAATTCCCTCACGTCTGGTCAGCCTGCTAAACGATGAAAATTCAACAGTTTCTCGACCATCACGGGATCGGCGTCAATCCGTTCTCGGAAGAAGATGCCCAGACTGATCCGGTTTTCAAGGATCATTGCATCTACAGTACCTACCATCCCAGTTGGGACAAGGTGTACGGCGATCCGGCCGAGCCGGCCACCTCGATCGTGTTCGGCGAAAAGGGGTCGGGCAAGACGGCCTTGCGTTTGCAAATCGTGCGACATCTGACCGAGTACAACCGCAAGAATCCCAATCAGCGGTTGTTCGTCATCGAATACGACGACTTCAACCCCTTTCTTGACCGCTTTGTCGAGCGCGTCAGCGCCCGGGCGATTCGCAAAGACCAGGTCTTGTCGCAATGGAAGTTGTGGGATCATATGGATGCGATATTGTCGCTGGGCGTTACGCGCCTGGTGGATCGCATCTTGGATGGGCCAAAGCAACAAAATCCTTCGCCGGCCGATATTGGTCCGCTAGAGACAGGCCTTCTCGATCGGCACCAGGCACGTGATCTGTTGTTGCTGGCGGCGTGTTACGATCGGTCGATGGCCGAAGCGCCTCGGCGGCGATGGCACCGCTTGCGTCGCAAGTTGCGCTTTCGTACGTGGCGGGCGCGGTGGCCTGCTGCGTTGGGCTTTGTCGTCGTGATCGCCGTGTTGACGGCCATCGGCGCCGCGCAAGATTGGTCGTGGTTGGGCACGCCGTGGCCCTACATCGTGATGGCGGCGGCTTGGATTCCCTGGGTTGTGCGCGCTACACGCTGGATGTGGCGGGCACGCCGCGTGGCACGGCAATTGCGCGTGATCAAGCGCGAGGTCAATCCGTTGCGCCAGGTGCTCATGAACTTCACCACAGATCAGCTCGCCGGGCAGCCGTTGCCCGAGCGCGATCGAACGGACGATCGCTTTGAGCTACTCGTGAAATTTCAAGGCGTGCTGGCCGGCTTGGGTTTTACGGGCGTGGTGGTCCTGGTCGATCGCGTCGACGAGCCGCATTTCGTCAATGGCGCGGCCGACCGCATGCGCGGGCTATTGTGGCCGTTACTGGACAATAAATTTCTCAAGCATCCTGGCCTGGGGTTCAAGCTGTTGCTGCCCATCGAGTTGTCTTACTTCATCGAGCGCGAGGATCGCGATTTCTACCAGCGAGCGCGACTCGACAAACAAAACATGATCCCCTCGTTGGACTGGACGGGGGAGGCCCTGTACGACGTCGCCAACGCAAGACTCAAGGCCTGCGCCATCGACGGACGGACGCCGTCGCTGCGAAACCTGTTCGACGACACGGTCGACGATCGGCGACTGATCGCGGCCCTGCGCACGCTGCGTGTGCCGCGGCATTTGTTCAAATTTCTCTATCGCGTCTTCGTCGCCCACTCTAACGCCCATACGGACGAAAACCCAGTCTGGCAGATTTCGGGACCGACGTTCGAGTCGGTGCTGGCACTGTACGAGCGCGATCAAGAGGCGTTCGACCGGGGCATGGCGGCGGGGTAAATACGCGCCGCCGACGCGCATGAGTACCGTAGCCGAGGCGACTGGTGAGGCCCGATGGGATCAGTCCTCGCCGGCACGGCATTGATGTAAACTGCTGCGCCGAAAGGCGCAAAGGTTCGCCGCGCCGCGCCGCGCAAAACATTTCTCGAGTCGTAAATCTGCCGATTTTCTGGCCTTTACGTCTCCGGCGCTTGTCGGCACAATACCGCCTCGCCAGTGACCCCCATCTAGCCAGTCGCTGGCCCTGCGGCCGGAGCAGACGTCAGGAAGACGCGCGACCGACGCAGAAGTAGCAGAAACAGCAAGGAGCGCTGAAAGTGATCCACTCCCTTCGCCGAAGTACGATCGCGGCACTCGTGTCAGCGCTGGCTGCGACCAGCGTTTCTCTCGCTCAGGCCCCGCAGCAACCTCTGCGTCCCGCAGGACCGCCCCAAGGTACAGCCGGACCCGCACAGGGTGGCGGTGTACCGAACGGTGGCGCCCCCTCCGGAGCAGCACCAGCGCACCATCCGCAAGGCCACACGGGCGCCGCTGCCAGCGTCGCGATTATCGACCTGCCGTACATCCTGAAGAATCACGGCGGATTCAATCAACGGCTCGAGGAGTTGCGTCGCGAGGCCGAGGGAGTGGAAAACGATTTCAAGTCCAAACGCGATGCCATCCAGAAGATCATGGTCCAGCTCGAAGAGCTGCAACGCGGCAGCCCCGACTACAAGAAACTCGAAGAAGAGATCACCAAGCGCCAGGCAGGCCTGAGCGTTGACATCAACATCGCCAAGAAGAAATTTCAAGAGGCGGAAGCCAGAATCTACTACGAGGTCTATCAGCAGATTCTGGCCGAAGTTCGCTACTATGCCGAAGTCAATCGTATTGGCCTGGTCCTGAAGTTCAACGGCGACGAAGCCAACAAGGACAATCCCGACGAGATTATGCGCGAGATGCAAAAGATGGTGCTGTATTACAACCACAGCATGGACATCACGCCCATCATACTTGAGAAAATGAAGGGACAGCCCGTGCGACCCGGTGGTAATAACCCCGCAGCGCAACGGACTGGCGTTCAGCCGCGCCGGCAATAATTACCGGCCGGCGGGCATGCGGCTTCGTGGTTCTCTGTTCTCTGTTCTCATTCCGGATTCCAGTTCGCTAAACCAGCCTGATGTACATTCCAAGACAGCAACGCACCATCGAGAGGTCGGCGACCGTCGCGGGCTTCGGGTATTGGAGTGGGCGTGACGTACGCGTCGAGTTTCGCCCCGCGGCGCCGGATACGGGCGTCGTATTCGTACGAGATGATTTGCCAAAGCCGCTGAAGATTCCGGCTACGGTGGCGCAGCGCGTGGAAACACCGCGGCGCACCACTTTACGCGCCGGAGGCGCCAGTGTGGAAATGGTCGAGCACATCATGGCCGCCTTGGCCGGGCTGCGCATCGACAATTGCGAAGTATGGGTCAACGCGGTGGAAATGCCCGGCTGCGACGGATCGAGCTTGCCGTTTGTCGAAGCCCTCTCCGACGCGGGCGTAGTGAATCAGAATGCGGATCGCACGACCTTGGTGGTCCGCGAGGTCACCAGGCTGGGCGACATCGATAGTTGGATCGAGGCCCGCCCTTCGGCTGGTCCGGGAATGTCGGTCAAGTTCCGCATCGACTATGGGTCGAGCACCGCTATCGGTCGTCAGACGCTGACGCTGCCGATCACGCCCGACTCGTTTCGCCGTGAACTGGCGCCGAGCCGGACGTTCATGCTGAAAAGTGAGGCCGATTGGCTCGTCGCCCAGGGGTTGGGCAGCCGCGCGTCGACCAAGGACCTGTTGGTTTTCGATGCCGAGGGGCCGATCGACAACGAGCTAAGATTTCGCGACGAATGCGTGCGTCATAAGGCACTCGATCTGGTCGGTGATTTGGCGCTGGCCGGCTGCGACCTGGTCGGGCACTTCGTGGCGCATCGCAGCGGCCATCGGCTGAATGCGGAACTGGTTCGCGTGCTGCTGATGGAGGGAGACATGGTGACGGCGCGCCGCCGCTCGGCGTAATAACGCCGGGCTTGCGTTGCGTCGATGGCAGAGTCAATGCGATTCCTTACTTCGGAAAACTGTACTGCGGCTGGCGACAAAGGCGTCGCTCGAAACCGCAGGGGCGCGGAGCTGATCGGTCATGGCTACCTACGTCTCTGAGCACGTGGCGATCGACGCTCGCGCCGAAATCGACGTCGATGTCGAAATTGGACCGTTCTGCGTCATTGGCCCGCACGTTCGCATCGGCAAGGGAACGCGACTCGAAAACAACGTGACCATCATGGGGCACGTTACAATCGGTCAGAACAATCATCTTTACCCAGGCGTGGTGATCGGCGGCGAGCCGCAGGACATCAGCTATCAGGGTAGCGACACTCAGGTCGTGATCGGCGATTCGAATTGCTTCCGCGAGGGTGTCACGATCAATCGTGCGACCGAGAAGGAAGACGGCATCACGTCGGTAGGAAACCACAACTTCCTCATGGCTTGCAGCCACGTGGCGCACGATTGCCGCCTGGGCGACCACATCATCATCGCCAACGGAACGTTGCTGGGTGGACATGTACATGTCGACAACCACGCGTCGATTTCTGGAGCCGTGGGTGTTCATCACTACGCCAGCATTGGATCGTACGCGTTTGTCGCCGGCATGAGCCGTGTGTTGCACGATGTTCCGCCGTTTATGCTCGTGGATGGGCATCCCACGCGACCGCGCTGCATTAACGTGGTGGCGCTGAAAAGAAACAACTTCTCGCCCGAGTCCATCGATAGCCTGGCCGAGGCGCATCGGCTATTGTTCCGGGCCAAAGTGGGTTTGGCGCACGCCCGCGAGATTCTTCGCGGCAACGACCAGATCACGCCCGAGGTGACCGATTTGCTGGCATTCATCGAGCGTCAGCAAGAGGGCAAACACGGCCGCGCTCGCGAGCGCAGGAGAGCCTCTTGAAGCCGGTCAATGTGGCCGTGGTCGGGGTAGGGCATTTGGGTAGGATTCATGCCAGGATCCTGGCCGGCCTGCCGCAATTCTCACTGGTCGGGCTGGTCGATCCGATCGCGGAAAATCTTGATCGCGCCACGGCCGATTTTCAAGCGCCGGGCTTCCGCAACGTTCGCGACTTACGCGGCACGATCGATGCAGCCGTGATCGCCACGCCAACCCGCTTTCATCATCAGGTGGCCAGCGAGCTATTGGCCGAGGGCGTTCATCTGTTGGTGGAAAAGCCGCTGGCTTCGACCTACGACGAAGCATGCTCGCTCGTGGATCTGGCCAAACGTCACGGTGCGGTATTGCAAGTAGGCCATGTCGAGCGTTTCAACCCTGCTTATGCTTCCGCGTTGCCGCATGTCGGCGCGCCCAAGTACATCTCGGCCGTGCGACGTTCGGGTTTTTCTTTTCGATCGACCGACATCGGGGTTGTCCTGGACCTGATGATCCACGACATCGACCTGGTGTTGTCGCTGGTTCGTTCGCCGCTAAGGCAGGTCGAGGCACTGGGCCTGGCACTGTTTGGCCGACACGAAGATGTGGCAAACGCTCGACTGGCATTCGAAAATGGCTGCGTAGCCGAATTAAGTGCCTCGCGCGCCAGCCGCTCGCCGGCACGCACGATGGACGTCTGGTCGGCGCGCACGATGGCGAGTCTCGATTTTAGCGCCCGGGTTGCTTCGGTAATCCGTCCCAGCGCCGCCATCTTGCGGCGCGAGGTCGATATCGAACGGCTGGCGCCTGCCGAACGGGACGCTCTCAAAGACAAGTTGCTCACCGAGCACTTGCCCGTCGAGCAACTGACGTCGGTGCCGCGCGACGCGATCACGGCTGAACTCGAGGATTTTGCCGAGAGCATTCAGACCGGGCGCGCACCACAAGTAACGGGAGAAGCGGGCCGCGATGCGGTCGATGTGGCAGAACGCGTGCTGGCCAAGATCGCTCGTCATGCCTGGGACGGCACCCCCGACGGCGTGGTCGGCCCACAGGTGGCCCCCTCTCGACAGATCATTCCGGGACCGCATTGGGGCAAAAAGCCCTCGACGTCGCCGGTCGAACGTCGCGAAGCTGGCTGAGGCAATTGCCCTGCTGACAGGCGTCCGTCTCTGCTGCTCGCGGCTAAGCGTGGCTGATCAGCGTTAGCCGCGTTCGATCAGCATTCTCTTTACGCCAGGTCGCGGTCCTCGAACATCAGCAGGGCCAGCACCATGGCCACCGTGCTGTACAGCAGCGAGTAGACAGCTGCCCAGGCCAGATAGGCCATTGGCACGATTCGCCCTGTGGAAACGGCTGCCGGAATGTCGAAATCATCCAGATTCGGCAGCACCGTGGCGATGAACTGTCCGAAGAACGATACCAACCGCGATTCGCGGAAGGCATTGGCAAACACCGGCGCCAGGTGCCCCAACGCATAGATCGTCACGCAGATCACCAGGTTCGGCAGCATTGGCAATCGCGTCGACAAGGCGATACTAATCGAGGCCAGCATCGTGGCCTCCATGAATTTCAAGGCCAAGCCCGGCACAATCTGCAGCATTTCGGTCTGGCACTCGGCGGCGGATGGTTCGGGGTTCGAGGTTTCGCGGGCTTCGTGCTTTACCTTGTAAGAAATCGTCGCCAGGAACAAGGCGCCCAGAACCAGGAAGACCGAAGCCGTGGGGGCCAGCACGCCCAGGAACTTGCCAAGGATGAACTGGCGCCGCCCGACAGGCTTACTCAACAATGTCAGGGCCGTGCGCCCTTCAATTTCGTCGGACACCGAGACGCTAGCCGTCCAGACCGCCAAGATCACAGACAGTACAGTGATCAGCGCTAAACCAGAGTCCTTGATCATCTTCACGTCTTCGCCGAGCGTGTAGTACGGGATAAAGGGGAACACCATCAGCAACACGGCGCCCAACACCAACACGACCCAGAACAACGGCTGTGCCCAAGCTTCCTTGGCTGTAGTGTGGGCGATGGCCGCGACTTTGGGTGCGACCAGCACCAGCAGGAAATAGATGGCGAAGAATAAGGCCGTTAGCGCGGCCACCCCGACGGCCACGATCCACAGCGGTTCGACCCAATTGATGATGGCGGCGAACAGAACGGGTGGGTGCATATGCATGGAAATCCTGTCGTCAGATTTCGGTATTCAATATTCAGGTCAGCGGGAAAGAGCAGGCCGTGAACGTTCGTCATGGCTCCCCCGACCCGCCGATGGTTTAGTCGCTGCGGGTCAAGCGAATAACTATTGGCTACCGACTACTACTTACCTTCTCACTTCAAAGTTCAAAAATTCTCCGCTGGCGGGCCCGCCGTCGACCTGTTGACCGTGAATGTTGTCGGCCATCTCGGCAGCCAGGGCCGCCAAGAACCGGTCGACCTCGCCCGGGGACCCCTCGGTGACCAATCGCACGCGGCCGTCCGGCAAGTTCTGCACGTAGCCAGTTATGCGAAAACGACCGGCAATCTGCCGCGCCGTGTAGCGAAAGCCGACCCCCTGCACCCGACCTTGAAACAACACATCGCGCCGCACTTGCTCAGCCGAATCAGCCAACGCAGCACACCTTTTTGCGGCTTACTTTTCCTGGCCCACCAAACTGCGGCGTGCGCGGTCCCGATCGTTGCGAGCGGAAGCCGGCTGGGCACGGAACCCAAGACTTCGAGTATAAGGTCGAGCCAGACTCCTGGCCAGCGGCGAACTGGCTGGCAGTATCATGGACTGGATACCGACGGATCAATTCTGGATGAGCCAGGCCGTCGACGGAATGCGTGCGATCAACCATCGGGCAGAACTGCACCAAGATCCGTACATGCGCACGCCGCGGTACGCCTGACCGTCTAACTTGGACGTCGCCCGAGGGTCACTACGGTCCTAGCAGCGCGCTGCTCGCCAGTACCAAGATGAACAGCACGGCACACAGCACAAGTAGGAAGGCCACCAAGCCACCCCGAGTGCTTCGCGGCATTCTGGCGCCACGAGGCAAGATACGTCCGATCGAGAATGCGAGTCCGCCTTTTCTTACCATATAAACTAGCCTAATCCGGCAAGCGCGCGGTTGCAACGCGATCGATTAACCAGCGGCGGAACTCGGCGACTTTCGACGAAATAGGAGTCGCAGATCCGCCAGTCTCTGCCCGGGCCTGTGCGGTTCTCATGCCGGAGTGAGCCCGGCGTGGCTAGTGTCCCTGCCTGGGTCCGCCCATTACCAGATTGCGGATCAACTCGATTTTGAAACTGCGCAATGCAGGCGCCGCGATGGTCGTATCGTCGTAGATTACTTTTCCGTCGGGGTCGAGCAGCAGGTAGCTCGGGTAGCCGGAAATGCCGTGCTCTTTGTATCGCGCCAGAATGCGCCCATCAGAGTGATCGACAACGATGGGATAGTTCAGTCCCTCTTTCAGTACGTCCTGCTTGATGGCATCGATTGGCATCGAGTTGTCATGAAAGCCAACGACGACCAGCCCCTTGTCCTTATATAAGTCATAAGCGAGTTTGACTGACGGAAGGTCACTGTGGCAGGGTCCGCACCAGGTTGTCCAGAATTGCAGCAGCACGTACTTGCCGCGAAAATCGGCCAGCGATGTGTTTGGCTTGTCGCTGTTCAACCACAACATGCCGTCCAGTTCGGGCGCTGGTTTGCCGCCGAGAGAAATGGCCGATAGGTGCTCCTTCTGATCGGCCGGCATAATGCCGCGCTGCCACTCGTTGAGATCGGCCGGGTATGCGGTGATCGTCGAGCCGTAATCTTGCGATCGCATGCGCAACACAACGTTGGCGGTTGACGCGGCATCATCGAGCCGCACTTGCGCCTCGGCCGCTAACGGCCGATAGGGATCGAACGCCACAATGGTTTGAGCAGGTTCCCGATCATGCGTTTTCAAGTTGACGGGGATCCACGGAGGCGACAAATCAAAATGTCCTTCGTCGTCGGTAGCCACCGGCATGACATAGTAGGCCAACATCGAACCACGAAAGCGCACCACTGCGCGAGCTAAGGGCTGGCCCGCTTCGTCGAGCACGGTGCCGTGTACTTTTGGCACTGGCCGAACCAAAATATCAGGAGCTTCGGTTGATCCATCCGCGGCAACGTCCACCAGGTATTTCTCGGATTGGGAAATAAAGCCCTGCCCGTTGAAAGAGATCTGCACCGGGCCGGGAGCAACCTTCAAGTGATACCGGCCGCTGGGGTGGGTTTCGGCCCAATCCGCGTGCGTCCACCGAGTGGCGAAGCGCGCCATAGGGCCCGTGGCCTGCGCAGCAACCTGGCCTCGAATGCTCTGATCGGCTAGGGGCTTACCCGTGGTTTCGTCGACCACGCGACCGCTGAGCGTGACCTTGGGGACGATTTTGAACGTGAATAGGTCATTGCCAGCCGCGAACTCCATCGGCTCGGCGTTATCAGCGACTGAAGTACCATAGATGCTCGAATAGGATGGAAGCACCAAAAAGTCTGGATGCGTCAGCCGTAGCCAGCTGTACTTGCCGACTGCCACGGTGAGTTGCGCCGTCTTCTCGCCCCGCCAGCTAGGCAGGTCTCCAATAAGCGTCGAGGGACTGTCAAAGGGCTCGTGGCGCAGGTCAATCGACATGGCATGGGGAGTGGGCGTCGCGGCGTCGGCGTCGATTTCCAGCGTCAATTTGACGCCGGGTTCCAAGACCGCCTCGACCGCCGCCTGCGGTCCTACGGTAAATGCCGCAATCTTGGCCGGAGCATATTCGGCATGGATTAAATGGACGTCGATCTTTCCGGCGGGCAAGCCAGGCAGCAGCAACTGGCCATTGGCAACGCTGACTGGCAGTGGGACATCGAGCATGTCCAGCGTCGCCGCCGTAAGTGTAATCGAACCGTTCTGTCCACTGTGTTTGATCGACCAGGTTGTCGCGCCGGCAATCGGACGTCCTTGCGCGTCGCGCACCTGAATCGTCGCTGTTTGCGACGGTGATAGAATTGCATCAAGATCCAAGTTGGCATTCTTGTCGAGAACTCCACAATCCTTGAATCCCAGTAGACCGTCCTTGCCCGCGACCCGGAAAACATACGACTGGCCCGGGCGTAACGCATCGAACCGCGCGACGCCCTGCTCATCCGTGGTGACCGCGCGGTTGTTGCTTTTCCATCTTCGTACGTTCTGGTCAAACCGGAACTGGGTCACGGTTACACCGGCGAGCGGCTGGCCTTGCTCGTCGAGCGCGTGAATCACGACTCGACCCAACTCTGCCGCGGGAGCAGCCAATGCAGCGTGCGTCGTCCAATCATGGCAGCCGAACAAACACAGTAAGACTACGGTGGCCGCGAGACGAACGTCTGCCATCGATTGCATCGTGGTGCCCTCATTTTCCAAGGTGCGTTGCAAGAATCGCGGCGAAGGATTTGGCCGACGCCTGCCATTCTAACACGGCCAGCAGTCAAGAGAGCGTGGCGGTACCTTCATTCTATCGATTTGAAATGGGATTGCCGCCGGTGGCATCCTTGCCATGTGGATAAGAGGTATTGCAGTCGGCCGCGCGGCAGACGCTTTTGTCTGGTTTTTGGGCGCGGTATGATCGCGGAATGCTAGCCGCGCGATATCAATTCACGACCCGTCGCATGTTGCTTTGGACCGCGATGGTCGCGGTGTGGGTTTTTATAATCTCGCGGATCGCGGCGCTGCCCGACGCGCGCCGCGAGGGGCCCAACAAGACCTTTCCGCTGGCGTTCGTCCTGTTGCTGGGGGGCATGGGCACGACGGCATATTTGTTACGCCGCTGGCGCTATGGGCCCGCTATTGCGGCGTTTTCCGTTTCGCTACTTGCGCTCGTGGTTGTGGTGGCGTTCGGTTGAACGTCCGTTGTCGCGCCATCCTGGCAGCGTGTCGCGCGCTTTTTTGGCAAGATCGCTCGATTCAACCGATCGGTTGCGGCAATTGTGGCCGTTTCGGCGCCGCAGTAGGCTAACGGGCGTCCTCTCGGGCCAGTACTTAGCAGAAATAGGAGCCGACCATGATCCGGTTCGATCGCCCCTTGGTATTTGCCTTGAGCGTGGCGTTGACCCTGGTTATTGCAGGTCGGCTGGATGCCGACGACAAGCCTCTACAACTCGATGCCCAGATCGAGCAGGCGCTGCGTAAATCCGCCGAGTTTCTGCAACAGCAGAAAAAGTTCCGGCTGGTGATCGAAGCCGACGCCCGCGTGGAATCCAAAGGGGTCAAGGAATCCATGACGAGCAAATACGGCGTATCGGTCGCGCGCCCCCAGCGCGTGGCGGTACGGCTGATCGAGGGCGATTCGGGCGTCACTCTCGTTTCTGATGGCAAACAATTCGCCCGCGGAGTTGACGCGCTGAAGAAGTACGCGATCGGCGCCGCGCCAGGCGAGATCGACGAAGTCTTCGCCGACCCGGCCGTGGCGATGATCGGCTTGGGAATGGCGGAGCCATTTTTTCACGCACTGTTTTCCGAGGACGCTTACGAAGGATTGCTCGCGGGCGTTACCCTGGCCCGTACTGCGAAGAGCGAGAAGATCGACGGACACGATTGTCTTCGATTTCATTTCGAGCAGCAGGAATACGATTGGGAGATTTGGATCGACTCGGGGGATCGGCCGCTGGTACGCAAACTGACCTGCGATCCAGCCAAGACTTTTGCCGCTGGCAACGCCGCAGGAACCGACATCAAGGTTTTTGTCAGCTTTGCATTTCGCGATTGGAATCTGCAGCCCAAGTGGACCAATGACGAATTTGTGTTCACGCCAGCAGTCGACTGGGAAAAGGTCGACCATTTGTTTGGCGAGGGGGGAGAAGAGACCATTCATCCGTTGCTGGGAATGGTGGCGCCTGCCTTTACGCTCGAGCGACTGACCGGTGGCCAGACCGACCTCGCGCGGCATCGCGATAAGGACGTCGTCATTCTCGATTTCTGGGCAACCTGGTGCGGACCGTGCCGCAAGGCTTTGCCGACGATCGCAAAAGTGGCCAAGAAATATCGCGACAAGGGGGTCGTCTTCTACGCCGTGGACCTCGAAGAAGAGCCCAACGATGTGCGTAAATTCCTGGCCGATCAAAAGCTCGATCTACCAGTTATCCTCGATCGCGACGGCGAGATCGGCAAGCTGTATCGTGCTGAGGGGATTCCGCAAACCGTCCTGGTTGGCAAAGACGGCACTGTGCAAGTCGTACACGTGGGTTTGCTGCCCGATTTGGAAACGCGCTTGAGCAAAGAATTAGACGACCTGGTGGCGGGCAAGGATCTCGCCCAACAAACGCGCGAAGCGGCCGCGGCAAAAGCGTCTGGCCAGGCGGCCGAAGGTATGGAGCTCGCCTGGTCGCGCGATGGAGCATGGACCGGCGTCTCGCTGGCGAACGACGATCTGGTGTACGCCGTCGGCCCGGGTGGGCAAGTGGCCACATTCAATGCGCAAGGAGAAGAAGTCGCCAACAACAAAATCCTGGACAACCCAACGTTTATCCGCGCGGCGAATCTGGCAGGGGATAAAGTCCGCGAGTTGGTGACGTTCACAACGTGGGGACCGGCGGTCAAGGCGCACACGATCGCCGGCGAACTGCTTTGGTCATACGCCAAGGGACAAGGCGTCGACGACGTCTGGACTGTCGATCTCAATGGTGACGGGCTCGACGAAGTGGTCATTGGTTACAACGGCGCGACCGGGTTGCACGTGCTCGACAATACGGGAAACCTACTCTGGTCGAACAACTCGATCGGAAACGTCTGGCACGTCACAGCCGGCAACGTCGTTGGTGACGGGGCGCCGGAGGTTCTCACCACGTCGGCCGTTGGCAAGGTGCATATTTTCGGCGCCGACGGAAAGCATCGCTACGACTTGGATCCGGGACTTTATGGTCACATGGTCCGCACGTGGCACAACGCCAAGGACAAAAAGTCCCTGGACCTAATCATCGTGGCCGGAACGGGGCAGCCCAAAGAAATGGTCGTGGGATTGAATGAAAAGGGGGACAGGCAGTGGAAGCTCGACATCCCGGCGCGGGTCGAGAGCGCGATGACCGCGCTAGAGAAGCCCTGGCTGGCCATCGCGCTGGCCGATCGGTCGGTACGCGTCGTTAACGTACTCAACGGCCAACAGATCGGCCAGGCCCCAGGACAAGGCGCACGAAGCGACGTGGCCTGGCTCTCGGCTAGGGACGTCTCGCCGCTATTAATCGTAGCGACGGGAAGTGCGCTGAGGGCGTACAAGCTCGCCGATAAATAAATCTCACATCCTTTAGCCCAGCACGGCCCGGATCGATTCGCCAAGGATTTCGACCATGCGATCGATTTGGGCATCCGTCGTAATAAACGGCGGGGCCAGGTTGTAGACGTCTCCGCGCAGGCGCGAGAACAGGCCCCGCTCTTGCGTGGCGGCATGGACGCGCGGGCCGACTTTCTCCGTGGCGGGAAATTCGGCCTTGGTGCTCTTGTCGGCGACGAACTCCACTGCTGCCATAAGTCCCAGGCCACGTACATCACCTACGTGCGGATGCGATGCGAGTGTCTTGAGGCCCGCCAACAGCCGTTGGCCTAGCTCGCCGGCACGCTGGACGAGTCCTTCGCGCTCGATGATGTCCAGATTCGCCAGCGCCACGGCGCAGCCAACCGGGTGCGCCGAGTACGTAAAGGCGTGCATCCAGGTTTTATCATCGGGTGCATTATCGATCGTGGCCGCAACGCGGTCATTGATCCCGATTCCACCTAGCGGAAAGTAACCGCTGGTGATGGCTTTGGCGAACGCCACAATATCGGGCTCGATTTTGTAACGCGACAGGCCAAACCAAGCGCCGGTGCGGCCGAAACCGGTGATCACCTCGTCGGCCAGTAGAAGCACATCGTACCGGTCGCAAATGGCGCGGATGCGCGGCCAGTAGTCGTCCGGGGGTACGATCACGCCGCCGGCGCCTTGCACGGGCTCGCCCAGAAAGGCCGCCACGGTGTCTGGGCCTTCGCGCAGAATGGCTTCTTCCAACAGGTCGGCCGCCATTACACCGGGTGTACGCGGGTCGTTGGCGGCGGTGCCGGCAGCAGGTTGGAAGCGATAGGGATAGGGACTCGCGATATGCAAGAAGCCGGGCACGCGCGGTTCGAACATCGGCCAGTAAGAGGCGATGCCCGTCGCCGACATGGCCGCCAAAGTCGTGCCGTGATAGCCCCATTGGCGGCCGATGATCTTCGTTTTGCCGGGCTTGCCGTTCATGTACCAAAAATAGCGCGCGGTCTTGAAAGCAGATTCGTTCGACTCGGCGCCGCCACATGTGAAGAAGAAGCGATTGATCGACGGATAGGTGAGCGTGGCCAGACGTTCGGCCAACGCAATGGCCGGATGATTGGTGCTGCCGGCATAGCCGGTCGCAAAGGCCAGCTTTTGCATCTGATGCGCAGCGGCTTCGGCTAATTCGGTGCGCCCGTGCCCGACGACCACATTCCACAGCCCGGCCAGGCCATCGAAGAACTCGCGGCCCGACTGGTCGATGAGGATGGGGCCGCGTCCTGCCACCCACTCGTGCGCGTGCTTTTGCGCGGCGGGGCGGTGCAGGGGATGGATCAGGTGCGCTTGATCGCGCGAGAGGTCGTCTGGCATGTGTGCGCTCGTACGTCTCGAGATGTCACTGGGGCAGCCAGTGGCACGACGCGGCGCAAGGTCGCGCGCGGCGTGCAGGGGATGAAATGACGAAGCCGCCATTCTACCGCTTGCACACCGCACGGCAAAACTCGCTAACAAACCGGACACATACCCGCGAGGCGCCGCTTTCAGGATTGCGGCGGCAGCCTCGCGGGTTGTATGCGGTGACAGGGCACGTTTGACGCAGACGAGATTGTCGCCCGCGCTGCGCCGCATTGCCCGAGCTCTGGTCGGCATCTCGACGACGGATCGTCGCGATGCTGTTCGTACAGCGGGCCACGGCGCGCTCGCGGCGAGCGAGCTGCTTAGCCCTGGGGGCCTGGAACGTAGGTTGCTCCTGGCGGAATCGTGGCGGCGGCCGGAGCACCCATGTACGGATCGGCAGAGTAGGTCGCTGCCGGCGCACCGCAAGCGGGCGCACTGTACGTGGGGGCGCTTTGGCAGGAGCCGCCGCGGTTGAACCAGTGGAAACAACCAGTCGAACTGGCCATCACGGCCGCTGCGGCCGTCAAAACAAGTAGCAACTTCATGAATCGCACCTCCGGTAAAAACTGCGGATCACGGCGAGGCTGCGGGTCGAACAACTCTACCCCACGCCCTGTGATGTGCAAACGCAACGCGATGATTTTTTGCGCGATAAACGTTGCAGATTTCCTACGCATGTGCAGAAGGCGCGCGCAGAATTACGAACTGTAGATAGCTGCCAACGCATACCGTGCGCGAAAGCGGTCCATCGGCACATGCACGTGCCGCCGGTGGATGACCGCAACACTTGGCATCACCCCCACAGTCGTCAGGCCGTGCCTCGCCGGCACAGGTCCGGCCAACTCGATGCTGGCGTTTTGCGGTACAGGCAGTACAACAAGTGCAAACGGGATGATTGCACGAGCGGTCCTTGAAGGCAGTAGAAATCACACGGCAGGCGTCCCACCTGCATCGATCGAATCTGACAGCATCAAATGCACCAGACCGTGCTTACCTTCACCTCGTTCGGCCCACGACGAACGGCCGCCCGCCTAATGGCGTGCGCTGTCGTGTGTCACGCGCTGCTTGCCGGCTGGCTGGTCTTGACCGTTCGCGCTGACGATGCCGGCCCCACGCTAGCGACGTCATCGGTTTCGGAAGTCGAACCGGGAGATCTCGCTGCCGTCGATCGCGATTGCCATGCCGACGACGAAGTCGCGGCGGCTGCCCTGACGTCGTTCTCTGGCGGCAGCCTGATTCGATTCATTGGACTTGCTGACAGTGCGGCGAACCTCAGCGTGTTCGTCGGCAAAGAGAATTCGTCGCCCGTCGAAGCGATCGTGGCGGGCAGCGATGCTTCGCCTGCTGATAACGCTTCGGTTGTTGAATCCACGTCCGGCAATTCTGCTTGCGAGGACGCTGATCTGGCGGGTTTCGCCGCGGGCGAACAACACGGACACGAGCTATGGGTGGTCAGCACGCGTGGACTGCGCGGAGCAAGTTGCGGCCAATGCGTGGCCGACTTCAATCCCACGGTCGAACAATTCATCTGCGGCCGAGGCTGGATCAAATCGTCGCTGGCCGAGTTTTTATCCACCGACGACAACGCGCGGACCACGGCCATCTTTATTCATGGCAATGACACCGACGCCTCCGAGGCCGAGTCGCGCGGGCGATCGCTGTATCGCTCGTTGCTGACCAGCCGCTGCGATATGCCCCCCACGCGGCTCGTGATTTGGTCGTGGCCAAGCGAGCGCGTCATTCCGCGCTATCGCAAGGACGCTCAGCTGAAAGCCTGCCGCACGACCGTCGAAGGATATTACCTAGCCCAGTTTATCGACCATCTTGGGCCGCAGACTCCCGTCAGCCTAGGGGGCTACAGCTACGGCGCCGGCGTGGTCACCAGCGGGTTGCACTATCTGGGGGGCGGCACGCTCGACGGACGCCAGCTGGTAGAGCGGCAACATCCGGATCGCGATCCTGCGAACGTGATCTTGCTGGGCGCTGCCATCGCCAACAACTGGCTTCTGCCCGGCATGCGTCATCAGCATGCTCTGTCGCAGGTCGAACGGATGGTGATCTTGTTCAATCCGACGGACTTCGTCCTGCACTTCTATCCACGCCTGTGGGGCGGCCACGGACCCGAGGCCTTGGGAGCCACGGGGCTTGCTGCGCCGCGTCGGCTCGGGTCCGAACGGGCCAAGATTACGCAAATCAACGTGCAGCCGCAGCTACACCGCCGCCACGGCTGGGATTATTTCAGTGGCTCTGGCGCGATCATGTCGCTGGTGCGACGCGAACTGATCCACCTGCCCGCCGTCACGGCGGCCGACGGCGAGAGTACGGAATAATGAACGCAACATGATGAATGATAACTCGGGCGGAACGTTTGCTGCAGCGGGCGGCATCTTTTCCGTTCACCATTTCTCATTCCGTATGCACATTTCCGCTCAGGCTTTCAGTTGCTCGTCATGACGCATCAGGCTTGGCGGCTGATCGGCGCGATGTACGTTGGCCAGGGCTTGTTTCGCGCCGGCGTGCTGCTCGACGTCGTTGTCCTCCCACTCGATCGATACCCCACCGCTAAATCCGGCGCGGTTCAGCTCGACAAATAACTCTTCGATCTTGGTGGCGTCGCGGACGGTGCCGGCTGTGACAAAGTTCCAGCCATTCTCCTTGTCACCCATTGGGTGATGCCCTCCCAAACGTCCGCTACGGGTGTAGCCATCGATTACTTGCACCCCTTTGATGTGGGCGCAATGGATACGGTCGCCATACTCGCGGATGAAGTGTACGCCCGACACGCCTTGCCATTCCATGTGCGAACAGTCGAAGTTGAAGCCGGCCGCCTTGGCAAAACCGGCTGCGTCGACCGCGCGCAGATAGTCCCCGGCGCTCGAAATATCTCCCATCGCACGTTCGCTGGGGTGGCATTCCAGATCGTAGGTGGTGCCGTACTTCAGACAGGCTTGGAATACTGGGGCGAAGCGTTCCACCAACAGTTCCAGGCTGATTTTATAAACGTCGGGAATCGGGTGACCCCCTAACGACGAAGGAAGCGGAGGGAACAGGAACCAGTGTGACCAGCAATGGGCCGGCGAGCCGACAAAACCCGAGACCGGCACCACGCGATCTTGCAGCTTGCCCATGAAGTGCGCCAGACGCACCATATTGACTAGCGATTGGGTGGCCTGTTTGTGCGCGATCTGGCCGACATCGTCCGGCACAAAGAACGGATCGGTGCGTGGTGGATTATTGCCAGCGCTGCGCCAGCGGCCATAAGCTTCGACCGCTTCGCCGCCGAGGAACTGCAACGTTTTCGCCGTGGGCTCGTCTCCCAGAGCCTGGCCTTGCAAGTGGCCGGCGATCGAAAAGATCTCCAGCCCACGCTTACGCGCGAGCGCAACCCGCTCTTCGGCGTACTTCTGCGCTCCGGCATCGTCACCGCAACGATCGAGCGCCAGCTCCCAACTGGCTTCCTCCCAACCGTCGAAGCCAGTCTCGGCCAGCCAATCCAGCCAGCGCTGCTCGGGCACGTTGCCAAACTGCCCACGCACCAGGCCGATTTGATGGTATGACGAACGTCCCCAGCGATGCTCTTTCGTTTGATGATGGCCCACGACACGTTTCTCCGAGTTCGTTGCGACATGCGGCGCGAGGCGCCCACGCTCCAAGCGGAGCATCTTACGGTCCGCGGCGCGAGTTTGCAAAAGGGGCAGGGCAGGGGAGCCGATCGTGTCGGGCAGTAGTCTGTTGTCGGGTGGCGGGCGCAACTGCCTCTGTCGAGTCGAGTCGTGAACCCAGCAAATCGAGCAAACTCTACAGCCGTTTAATACGCCGGCGAGTCGCTGGCCGGGAACGACTCTTCCGAGGCTTCTTGCACCACGTCGAAAGGCTCGGCCGTGATTTGGGGCGTGAGCAAGATCGTGACCAGCACCGTCGCATCGGTCAGGCCCCGTAGCGCGTGCGGCTCGTTTTCTGCGAGGTACAAGAAATCGCCCGCGGCCAACTCCTGTCGCTTTGTGCCGGTGAATGCGATGCGCCCCTCCAAACATTGCACCGTGATCGGGCCGGTCACCTTGTGTGTAGGGATTTCCTTGCCGGCGGGCAGCACCAATCGAATCACTTCCAGTTGATTGGTCTTCACCAATGTGGACGTTTTCGCGCCCGTGATGTTCTCGCCGAGGACCAATGACACTAACTCGCCGGGTTGGATGTGATTGAACGACATATCAATTCGTACCTTTCTAATTTAGCCGACGGTCGACGACGACTTGACGCTGGTGCCGATGCAGGCCCTTCGCACCGCAACTCGCGGGCCATGTGTCGGACATTCTACACCTACGCGAGGGAAAGGGGTGCAATGTTGTGAACCAGCCGGCACAGCTCCAGCCCTGTGGGCCATTGTTTCTTGGGTCAGCACGTCGACACATCTGTGAGAGCAGTCACGTTTTAGATTCTGTTTCTCATCGTCGATTTGTGGGTTGCGTACTATTTCGACGGCGGGTGATCGAAAACGTTCGTCACTGATCGATGAAAGTACCGAAGGCAACTCTTTATTGTCAGCAATCACTTTGTTTGTGGCTTGACTTTTACTATTACACTAGATAGTGTAATACTGTGAGATGCACGCCGAAACCCTCGCTCCGTGATCGTCCGACTTTAACTGCCCCACAGGCTTCCGCGTTGGAAGACTTGTTCAAGGTTTTAGCGAACGATACCCGCCTGCGATTGCTGCATGCTATCGCCAAACATCGCGAGATTTGTGTTGGCGACTTAGCGGGCGAACTTGAAATGACCCCACAAGCCGTATCGAACCAGCGTCAACGGCTACGGGGCATCGTCGCGAGCCGCCGCGAGGGGAACAGCATCTACTATCGAATTGTCGATCAATGCGTATTAATCCTGTTGGATCGTGGTCTTTGTCTCTTGGAAGAGGCAGACAAACGGCGCGCCGCCCGGAGGTTCGTATGAATCGTAGAAAATGGCTATCGAGTCTATCCGCGCTAGGGATGCTGGCGCTACCGAATATGGCTTTGGCCGAGTCGCCGGCGGAAGAATGCGACGAGTCGTGTGACGAGTGCGCAGATGCTTGTTCGGCCTGCGTCAATCATTGTATTGATCTTCTGGCCGACAGCATGCCGGTCAAAGACTGCCTTAAGGCCTGCCTCGATTGCGCCGACATCTGTGCCGCCTGTTCAAAAGTCTCGGCGCGTAAAGGGCCATCGACTGCCATCATCGCGGCGGCCTGTGCTGCGGCTTGCGAGCGATGTGCCGCCGACTGCGAAAAGCATAAAGACGACAAGATTATGGCGAAGTGCGCAGAGGAGTGCCGGAAGTGCGCCAAGACGTGCCACCCATTGGCGAAGTAGGTGATTCATCCGGCCAGAACTGCGGGGAGACGAGTTTTATCATCGCCTCCGGAAATAGTCGCTGAACCCTGTGATATTCGTTGGCGATGGTCAATTCATTCAAAACTACAAGCCGAATGCTGTATTGTCCTTTCTCGCCGAAAAGCCACAGCAACCTTGGCGCGTTCACGGGTTCAATGTATTCAAGGCTTTCCCGCGTGAAGTCATGCTCCAGGGCGATGGCCATTTGATGTTTCAAAAAGGCATGCCGCTGTCGAATCCAATGCCTGCTGTAGGACACCCAACCGAGTAGGCACGCCGCGCCGTTACCGCCACGAACAGTGTGCGTAGAGTGTACCGGAGCCGACTGCGGGTGGGACGCAGCATGGACCTCATTGTGGCTTCGACCGCCTGTGTGGTATTCTCGCGGCAACAAAGGAGTCTATGCATGCGTCGTGCCTTCACGCTAGTCGAAGTCTTGGTTGTCGTTGCTATCATCGGCATTTTGATAGCTATCTTGCTGCCCGCCGTTCAGGCGGCGCGGGAATCGGCTCGTTGCACTCAATGCACGAACAATCTAAAGCAAATTGGCATTGCCCTCATCAACTATCACGACACCAACGGTGTCTTGCCAGCCGGCTATATTTCCAAATTTGACAGTAGTGGAAACGATTTAGGGCCGGGGTGGGGATGGGCCGCGGCCATTCTGCCGCACATGGAACAGACCCCGATTTACAATGTGATCCATTTCAATCTGGCTATCGAAAGTCCACTCAACGGCGTTCGCGTGGCGAACGTGCCTTCGTACCTCTGCCCATCGGATACCGTCAGCCTGTCGTGGCCTGCCATGAGCCGCGATACCCTCGGTAACCCGGTTGCTTTGATATGCGAGGTTGCCCCGTCCAACTACGTGGGAGTGTATGGCTCAACAGAGCCCGGCGTTGATGGTGACGGCCTTTTTTACCGCAACAGCCAAGTGCGCATTGCAGACATAACCGACGGCACGGCGCAGACCTTGGCGGTAGGAGAGCGATCGCATTTCCTTGGTGTGGCAACCTGGGCTGGGGCAGTGACAGGTGCGATTCTATTCGACGATGATGGAGACGACGTAGGAAATGCTCATCCCGAGAATGGTACCGGGATGGTCTTAGGCCATGCCGGTGAGAACGCTACACCGGGTGACCCGCACAGTGACGTGAACCAGTTTTTTAGTTTTCACGGTAGCGGGGCTAATTTTCTATTCGCCGATGGACATTGTAGCTTCATACCAATGAGCATCGACTACAACACCTACTGCGCGATGTCCACACGTGGTACCGGTGAAGTCGTTTCGGGAGCCTACTAAATGCGTTTTTTCCTCTGCCTGTTGATCGTGGTCGTTGGATGCAACAAAACGCCAGTGAAGCAAGACAAGCCGATAACGCTCGCTGATGTCCCTGAGGTCGTGATGAAAGCGGCCAACGCGGCGGCCAAGAAGAATTTCCCCGACATCAAGTTCGAGACGGTTACCATCAAACGCAGTGGTGTATACGAAATCACGGGCAGGACCAAGAACGGGAAGGTCCACGACGTGGAAGTCAAGCCGGACGGCGACATCACGGAAATCGAGTAGGCTAAGACACCGCCCATCGCAGTCCCATCACTCCACACATCTGCTGTAACGAAACCACGCTGTCTTGGACCTTGGCGGTTAATGTGCACAAGCTTGTAATACGCTTACTGGCCGTGATATTTCGCTCTGCCGCGGTGGAATAGCGATCGATCGGCTTCGCCGTTCGCGTCTCGCCCTGCACCGTGTGCCAGAAATAACCTATATTGGCGTATTGACCGGCGTCGTATTCTCCGCAGTCCGATCACCCTCCATGCACGGAGTGAGCCATGATGCGTACAAGTAATCCTGCGTTGAACGCAGCGGTATTTAGCGTTCGGGACACGAGCTGTTCCACCGTGATGACGTTGCAAGGGACGGTCGCCAAGACGGCCATCCTGTTGGGCATCCTCATGGTCGGGGCCGCCTTCACGTGGCATCAGGCGATGCAGGGATACGACGTTGCAAATGTCGCCAACGTCCGGCCCGGTTCGGTGCAGCTGTCGCAAGTTCCGCCAGGGATCATGGGCTATATCGCCGGCGGAGCGATCGTCGGCATGATTCTGGCTTTGATCACTGTGTTCAAGCCGGCTGTCTCGCCCTATACCGCGCCTGTGTATGCACTGGCCGAGGGAGTGTTTCTTGGTGGCTTCTCGGCGATGTTTCAGTACATTTATCCCGGCATCGTGCCCGAGGCGGTGGCGCTGACCTTTGGCACGTTCGCGGCTTTGTTGACCGCATATGCGACGCGCATCATTCGTCCGACCGAGAAATTCAAGTTGGGAATCGTGGCGGCCACCGGGGGCATTTGCTTGTTCTATCTGGCCACGATGGTGCTGGGCTTTTTCGGCGTCGGCATTCCCGCGATCTATCAAGCGGGCTGGGTCGGCATTGGCTTCTCGGCATTCGTGGTCGTCATCGCGGCGCTGAATCTGGTGCTCGATTTCGATTTCATCGAGACCGGCTGTGCGCAGGGCGCGCCCAAGTACATGGAATGGTACGGCGGCTTCGGCCTGCTGGTGACGCTGGTCTGGCTGTATATGGAGATCCTGCGTTTGCTCGTCAAGCTCCGCGGACGCGACTGAGTTGCCGGCATTGGCTGTTACTCTGTGTGGCAAAGAATTCAGGCCCACGTCGCTCGAGCGCGGCGTGGGCTTTTTGTTGCACCGCGATCGCGTGTGCGACAAAGTGACGTGCGGTTCCGGCGGCGTGGACCGGCATTGCCGTCTTTACGAGCGGTTGCAGGGTCGCGTCGAGGCGCAGGAGTTCAACAAGAAGCGCAAGGCCAAGGATCATTTCCTGACGCGCGAGTTGGACAAGCCTCGGCGCAGCGATGACCTGGGCAAAGCTGCTGGCTGACAACCGCGTGGACAAGGAACCGCCGAGCAAGGCGGAGCTGGGTAACCTGTTGGGTAACCTGTGCTCGATCGTCACCCGCAGCCTCAACGATGTCGCATCGACCGGCTCGTCGGCCGATGCCCCGCTTCGTACTCACCAATGATGCTGCCCGCACCTTGTCGCTGATCGTCGTGCGTGCGAGGGGCTACCGGCCTAAATCCACCGGCGGTCACCACTACAACACCTTCATGGCCCTGGAGACGGCGGAGCCAGCCTTCAAAAACCAGGCGGTGTATTTCGACGGGTGCTGGTCGCGCAATACGACGGAATACAACTTCGCTGGCGGTATAACCGAGACCAACGCCGCTGCATTGCTCAAGGCAGTGAGGCAATTTGCCCCCGATGTCGAGGACTGGTTCAAAACCCACTATCCCGCGATCGTTTGACCGCTTTCTTGTCAGGACACGCGGTTTCGTTCGTAGCGAATTAACCCCAGGAACGAGGACTTCTACACATTGCCTGGGTGTGCCCTTCAGGGGTTATTGCTCAATCACGAATAGCATTGCTCGTCTTCAATTCGATTGGTTTTCAAGGCTACTCGGTACCAGCAGCGCTGCTCGCCGCTTGGCCGTCAATCGGCTACAATGCTGCCACACCATTTGTTGCTTTAGCAACTTTGAAAAAAAGTTTGCAACACTTGAGAGGCGTCAGCGACTGTACTGATAGCGGCAATGATCGCCGGTCCGAGAAAGTACGGGTCGAGCCTCAATGATCTGCGGGGCCGCAGCGTGGCGCTCTTCATCGAGTTGCTGGACGCGGATCTGTACGGGTTCCGGATTAAATAACGCAATCGCCGAATTGCGAAGCATTGCACTTTAATGAGCCAAGCTCGCTGATGAAGGCGCGCCGCATCGAATCTCTCGGACCATCCTTACATGTCCACTCGTAAGAAGCGCCGGCGAGAGGCCGCGGCCCGGCAGGACACTGGCACATCGCTGACGCGCCCGCGGCTGCCCGAGGGCTTTAGGCAAGGATTGGCAGCACTAGCCGTTCTGAGTGCCGTGGCATTCGCCGTCTATGGCCGAGCCCTACACTGCTCGTTCATCTTCGACGACTTCTTGTCGGTTCTCAAAAATCGTTCGATCACCAGGCTTTGGCCTCTCGTTGGTGCCTCTGGAGACAGTGGCCCACTGGTCGCGCCCTGGGGGTCGTCCACCGCGGGTAGACCGCTGGTAAACCTATCGCTGGCGATCAACTACCACTTCGGTCAGGTCGACCCGTTTGGTTATCACGTCTTCAATTTGGTGATGCACGTGCTGTCCGCGACGCTGTTATGTGCGATCGTTCGTCGCACGTCGCGATTGCCCTACTTCGGTGGGCGATTCGACCGTATGGCAGGGCTCCTGGCCCTGCTGGTCGCGATCGTTTGGCTTGTTCACCCGTTACAGACCGAAGCCGTCGAATACATCACCCAGCGCACCGAGCTGATGATGGGGTTTTTCTACCTGTCCACACTCTACGCTAGCCTGCGGTACTTCGGCGCCACATCGTCCCGTGGGCGCATGGTCTGGCCGACGGTCGCGGGCGTCGCCTGTTTGCTGGGAATGGCCTGCAAGGAAGTAATGGTCTCGGCGCCGCTGGTGGTACTGCTCTTCGAACGCACGTTCGTTACCGGATCGTTTCAGCGCGCCTTGCGACAATCGTGGCCGCTCTACATGCTCCTGGCACTCGGCTGGTCGGCGTTGCTGATTCTGAACCACGGCGGGCCTCGCTCCGCATCGGCCGGATTCGATCTGGAGATCCCGGCCTATGTTTGGTGGTTCACGCAAGCCAAAGTGCTGGCGATGTATTTGCAGCTGGTCGTCTGGCCCTGGCCCCTGGTGATCCATTACGATGTCCCTTATCTGGGTACGCTCGCTACGGCTTGGCCCTGGCTCGTGTTCGTGGGGCTATCGGGCATAGGGACGCTCGTGCTTCTCGCGCGCCGCACGGCAGCGGGCTTCGTGTGCGGTTGCGTATTTTTGATCCTGTCGCCGACGATCGTGGTTCCGATCATTACGGAAGTCGCCGCGGAACGTCGCATGTACCTTCCGCTGGCCGCGATTCTCGCACTCGTAATCATCGGAGGATATGCGCTGCTGCAGAAAACGCTACGGGCGTTCGCTCCCGCATCGTATGATCCTGCACTCGACCGCGGACCTGTCACAGTTACGATCGCAGCCACCGTCGTGTGGGCCATCGTCCTGAGTGTAGCGAGCGCGCACCGGCTCGAGGCCTATGGCGATCCCGTCACGCTGTGGGAGGATACGGTGCGACACAGCCCCAATGATGCCATCGCTTACATCAATTTGGGTGGCGCGCTGAACGCTGCCGGACGTTACGGAGAGGCCGTCGAATGCATGGCGCAATTGCTGCGGCTTGACCCCGACTCGGCCGAGGCCCATTACGGGCTTGCCGTCGCGCTCGTCAATCTCAATCGCTCGCAAGATGCCATCGAGCATTTGGAAAAAGCGCTGCACGGGCCAGACGCGATCGAGACTCACTACGCCCTGGGCATTGCCCTCATCAACGTGGGCCGGTCGCCGGAAGCGGTCGAGCACTTGGCTCTGGTCGCGAAAGGAAAACCAAACTCCGGCGACGTGCAAAACAATCTGGCAAGGGCGCTGCAGGGCGCGGGACGGGCACAAGAGGCCATCGAACATTTCCTGCTTGCGCTCAACTTGGGGACTGATTCGGCGCTGCTTCGCAACAATCTGGCGAGTGCGCTAACCAGCACCGGCCGGCTGTCGGAGGCCATCACCGAGTTCGAGCAGGCCGTCCGGCTGAGACCCGATTATCTCGAGGCGCGCACGAAGCTGACCATGCTCTACGCCGAAACCGGCCGATCCTCGGATGCCATTGCCATGGCCGAACGGGCTTTGGCCCTGGCCCGGTCCGCAGGACTCACGGCGCAGGTGCAGCAGATCGAACGGTGGTTAACGGAATACCGCCAGCGGAACTGACTGCGCTCATCCGCCCTCATTCGCTCGCCTCGGCTGCGCGTACTAGGCTGACCGCGACACCTTGCAGTTTTGTAAGGCTTGTAATTTGTTTTCTTGTCAATGTTTCGTCCTCATTGCGGCCCGTTCGTAGCACGCACCGTGGCGCTTTCGGCGTGGCCGAGCTTGCGATCAGTCGCGGCAACGCTGGCCGGTCCGTCGCCGATTGTACGGGGCAGCACCGCCTCCCTAGTTTCGGTGCGTGGTGTTGTCCGTGCCTCTGCGTGAAGAGAGTCGTTTTTTATCATTGCTTCTCATATCTAAACGTTTGGCGAGATCCGAATTCTTTGCTTTGCGGGCAGCGGCTTGCCCTGTCTGGACCATTTGCCGGGCATTGTCGAAGTCGCCGGCGGCAACGGCGCCTTCGACGGCGTTCAACGCAGCTTCGGCTAATCCGAGATTCTGAGTTGTCGACGAGGCCGACTTCGCAATGGCCGCGAATATGTCGGCCTTTATCACTGGGATGTCCGCCCTATAGAAGCCGTCGATTTCGTCAATCGCGGTAATGGCCAACGCGGTGTCACCCAGGCCGACGGCGATATCTCTGGCGATGGAAAAAAGCATGAATCGTCATGCGGGGTCGTCTCTTCTTGGCAAGGTCCGCCTTTTGCGTCGCGCTTTTCGCCTGCCGATACTCGCCATCGTGGATTTCGAGTACCGTGTGCCGCGCCTTTTGCTGGGCGCTGGCCGAGGGAATCGGTAACTTCGCCGACTCCTGCGCAGCGGAACGATCGACGACGGCCAGCAACATGAACGATGCGAGACGTGCGGCGATGACGACCACGTGTTGATTGCCCCACTTCATCATCGCGCCTCTGATCCAATGAACAACATGAAATGCCATAGCCCGTGCTAGCATGGCGGCTATGGTACTTCGACCAGTGGCACGGGCCACTAATTCGCGGCTGCGCATGGGCTGCCGCTCGGGGCCGTGTAGCCAAAGTTGTGGCTGTTTCATTGCCGCCAGCACCGGCTGCCAGCGGCCCCCCGCACAGCACCGCCAAATTCTCTGGCCTCCGCGACAGTCAAAAGCCGAATAATCATCAAGGCCGGGCAAGTCCTGGCTCGGATGATTCCGGTTCAGCGGCCACGGCGCTCATCACGCTTGCGGCGCTGGCTCGGGCTCCGTGCAGTTCCTGAAGGGGGGGACTCTGTGGACGAACATCGGATGATGGCGATGCAGGACCGCGCGCATGCACGGATCCGCAGGCCGCGCAAACCTCGCGCCGTGGGCAGACGGACGGCTCGTAGCGAGTGGCTCTGGGCCGTAGACATTGCACGAGATATTCACCGGCTCACGCGACGGTGGCATGGTTGGTGGCACATGCATGTGCCGACACTGACAGCTCGGCTGGCTTTTTTTTGCGTGGTGATGGGCATCGGGACGGTTGCGCAGGCTGCCAAGCCGGACAATGGCGCCAGCACGTCACGCTCGGCACGCGACGACGCGACGCGGATCATTCCGCAAGACAAGCTGACACCCGATGGGCAACAAAAAGTTGCCTCTGTACTGCAGCAGGTGTCGATTTTTCGCCGGCTGCCTACTCAGGTCATCGAATGCGACCCGAACATGTATTTGTTTCTGGTCGAGCATCCGGATTTGGTCGTCAATATGTGGGAGGTGATGGACGTCAGCGATATGCGACTGGAAAAGACTGGCCCCGACACGTATCGCGCCAACGATGGCGTCGGCACAGAGGGGCATGTCGAGTATCTATATCGCAGCTTCGACACGCACATTATGTATGCCGAGGGGGCCTACACAGGGCCGATGTTCGTGAACCCGGTACACGGCAAATGCCTGTTGATATTGAAAACCGGCTACGTCCGCGAACCGAATAACAGGTATTACATCACCTGCCGGCTCGACACGTTTATACAATTGAAGAACGTGGGGCTGGAAATCGTTGCCCGGACATTCCAGCCGCTGGTAGGCAAAACCGCGGATCACAACTTCCGCGAGACCGCCTCGTTCATGGCCATGGTATCTCGCAGTGCCGAAAGCAGGCCGCGGGCGCTGCAGCAGCTTACGGCGCAATTGACCAAGATCTCGGACGAGGATCGCGACGAATTCGCTGACATCGCCAACCAATTGACACTCACGGCCGTGGAACGCAACGGCGACACAGAGCGGGCCATGGCGACGCCGAATAGTCAACGCAAGACCGTCATGAAGCCCACCACCTCCGGTGGGCGATAGATTGGCGTGGCGGTTCTATGCGTCAGGTGGTGTAGTCGGCATTGAGTCTGACATATTCGGCGGTCAGGTCGGTCGTCCAAAATCGGGTCTGGGCCGTCCCTTCGCCAAAGGTCAATTGCACAAGTGTGTCGCGGTTTTCGCGAATCGAACGCGACACGGCCGCGCGATCGAACTCG
>DASXEJ010000147.1 GCA_036490175.1 Pirellulales bacterium
CCGGATCAAGGTCCGAGGATGGGACGAGTGGCGTTTCCGCGGCGAGAAGCGCAACCCGTACCAGGTCGAGCACGATGATTTGTTTGCCAGCATCCGCGCGGGATCGCCGTTGAACGAGGCGGAAAACGGCGCGCTATCGACGATGACCTCGATCCTTGGACGCATGGCAACCTACTCGGGCAAGATGATCACCTGGGACCAGGCCATTGGCTCGGACATCAACCTGGCGCCCAAGGAATACGCCTTTAGCGCCACGCCGCCCGTGCCGGTCGTGGCCACGCCGGGCGTTACGCAGGTCGTGTAAGGAGGCACTCGGCGTTAGGTTGCAGGTAGAGAAGAAAATTATGTTGGAAATTGAACCGCCGAATACCCGTCGCGGGTACTCGGCGGTTTTTTATTGCTGGCCGTGGCAATGTGCGGCGTGCACACGGTATTCTTACTCGTTCATTCACGGTGGAATGCATGACCGATAAACGCACGCCGCAACTGATTGGTCCACGGCAGGGGCAGGCGTATTCCGTTGTCGGGGACCGATATATCTTCAAGGTCACGGGCGCAGAGAGTGACGGCGCTTACGCTTTCTTCGACTTCTTCATCCCGCCGGGCAATGGCTCGCCGCCGCATGTGCATCATCGCGAAGACGAGGGCTTTCATATTCTGGCGGGCGAGCTGACGTTCTTCATCGGTGCCGAGCGACAGCGCGTTGTCGCGCGGGTGGGGGACTTTGTGCATGCGCCGCGCGACGTGCCGCACTTCTTTCGGAACGAGGGACCGGTTCCGGTTCACGCGTTGGCCTTGGTGGCGCCGGCCGGGCTCGAACGCTTTTTCGCCGAGGTCGGAATTCCGCTCGATTCGGCCGAGGCAGACCCGCTGCCGGCGGCGCCCGAGCAAATGAAGAAGATGCTGGAAGTGGCGCCGAAATATGGGTAAGAGATCCTCGGTCCGCCGCCGTGGGTCGGCGAGGGGCATTAAGCGATGCTTTAAGTCGCTGCGCGTTCCAATTCAGGCTGACGCAGTGACCAATCTTGGCCTAGGCCGCGCGCGAGTCGATTGCACGCGCCGTGGCAATTGTGCCCTGTCCTTCCCGCGGCCAGCGGTACAGTCGACCCATGATCACCAGAAAGGGGGCGAGATAGATGATGTCGGCAAAGAACAGGATCGGCAAAAACGCAAGCGGCATCTTGCCTACGACCAGGTAGCCGATGCCCAAGAGCGATCCCAGGAACTTACTGAGGAATCCCAACGTCAGCACGTTGCGGTTCTCAACTGGGTTCCAGGCCACCATCCAGTAGCCAACGCCGAACAGCCCGACCAGCATGCCAACCAGTTGCAGCGGCAGCATCAACTCGGGCTTAGGCAGGTCAAGGAAGCGGAAGCCCTCGTGATAGAAGATCATCATGCCGAGGCCTGCCAGGATGTTGTAACCCCCGACGAACCACAGCAGATAGTTCATCCACGGCTTTAGCGGCATCGGGCCTCCATTCCCATTCTGCAGGTGATAGGTGCAAGCATAATCGCTTGCCACTCCATCCCATTTTTGCGCCAGTGACGGACCTAGGCACTCGCTTGCGCTGCGTACCCGCCGGTCCAATCGAGCAGGTCGGCCATTCCCTTGCGGTGACAGAAATCGCCGAAAGTCTCGTCCGGCTCGCGTTCTTGCTTGAAGTAAGCGAGGACCGGAACCAACGTGCTCACCAACTCTTCGGCGGGCACCATGTCCTTATAGATCTCGTTGAGTCGGTTCCCCAGCAGCCGACCCCCCAGGAAAACCGTATATTTTCCAGCGGCTTTGCCCACCAGGCCGATATCCGAGTTGTACGGTCGGGCACAGCCATTGGGGCAGCCCGTCATACGCACCGTGAACGTTTCGTTGGAGAGGCCAAGCCTTGCCAGCTCGACTTCCAACTCGTCGATCACGCCGGGTAGGGCACGTTCGGCCTCGGTAATCGATAGGCCGCAGGTCGGCCAGGCCACGCAGGCCATCGACCATCGCCGCACGGCGGAAATCTCGTTCGACAGCTTGGCTCCGTGGTCGCGGAGAATCTGCTCGATTGCTTGGCGATCCTCAGCAGCCACGTTCGTGAACAACAAGCTCTGGTGCGAGGTCAGCCGGATGCCCGGCGCGAACTGCGTGCAGATTTCGCGGAGCGCCGTTTTAAGTTGCAGATGATCGTTGTCGAGAATGCGCCCGTTCTCGACATTCAGGCCGTAGAACCAGCGACCGTCTCCCTGTTCGTGCCAGCCGAGATGATCGTCGAAGCCGTGAACATCGTCAGGCTGCGGACCGGGTAGCGGTGCGCCGTAATACTCTTCGACTTTGGCTTTGAACTTTTCCAAGCCCCATTCATGGATCAGGTACTTCATCCGTGCAACTTTGCGGTCGGCCCGATTCCCGAAGTCGCGCTGCACCTTGATGATCGCCGTAGTGACGTCGACGGCCTGGTCTGGCGTGATGAAGGCCATCCGCTGCGCCAACGCTGGGAATGTTTTCTTCGCACTGGGGGTCACGCCGAAACTGCCGCCGACCAATACGTTGTAGCCGATGATGCGGCCGTCGCGGGTGATGGCCATCAGCCCCAGGTCGTTGGTGTAAATGTCCACACAATTATCGCCCGGCAGGCCGATTGCTGTTTTGAACTTGCGCGGCAGATAGGTCGGTCCGTAGATCGGCTCGACTTCGTGGCCGTTGGCGCCGCCGCCAACGAGTGTTTCTTCACCCGTCTCGTTGTCGGTGAGCCACAGCTCGTGGTAGGCCGTGGTTCGTGGACAGAGATGCACGGCCAATCGATCGGCCAGGTCCTGCATTTCCTGGTGTACCGGGTCTTGATGGTGCGGCGCCGGACAGCACATGATATTGCGCTCGACGTCGCCGCAGGCAGCCAGGGTGGACAATTGCACCTGGTTGATCCGAGCGATGGCTTCTTTGAGGTGGCTCTTTAGCACGCCATGCAATTGCAGCCCCTGGCGCGTTGTGATCCGCAGGGTAGCGTTGCCCAACTCGTCACACAGATCGAGCTCGGCCAACAGTTGCGCGCTGGTCAGTTTGCCGCCGGGGATCTTGGTGCGGACCATGAAGCTATAGACTTTGTCGCCGCGGATGCCTCCGCCGGTGCGTCCACCGGCCCGAGCGTCGCGGTCGTCCTGCTGGTAGGTGCCGTGATGCTTGAGCAGATGCGTGCTGTCTTTGCCGAAATGGTCGAGGCCATCGACCATTTCGGCGCCGATTTCGCCGCGCAGGTAACAGCTGCTTGTTTTGACGATCTCGACCGGACTAAGCTTTTCGTCTGACATGAGATATCCAACTGGGCCCGTAGCCAGGCTGTCGCCGGCGAAAAGGCGGACTTGGAGGTGAATCTATAGCAATGCGACCAGATTTGTCGTCATTCTACGCTGCCATGCCTTAAAGATACAGGGACCGGGGCGGACCGTCACTATCGATTCGCAAGTGGAGCCGGCCGAAATCCCAGCCGTTGAAGAGCGCCGGCTATCGTTGCCGCCTTTTGCGGGCCCGGATAGCATGCGCCCATGAATGAAGTTGTGCAGCCTGCACCTGAACCAATTGCCCCACGACGTGGGCTAGCAGTTTGGTTAGCTATGGGGGGCGGGATTGGGCTGATGCCGGTTGCGCCGGGCACATGGGGCTCGTTGCTGGGCCTGCCGCTGGCCCGGGGAATTGGGTTGCTGCCGAACCCTTGGCTGCAGGGGGCGGCGTTAGCGACAATGGCCCTGGCCGGCGTGCTGATCTGCGCCCTGGCGGTGCGTCAATTGGGTGGACCTCACGATCCTGGCTTCATTGTTTTCGACGAGATCGTCGGCATGGCGGCGACGTTGTTTCTCGTGGATGCCACGCGGCCGATCAACCTGTTGCTGGGATTTGCGTTGTTTCGGCTGTTCGACGTGCTGAAGCCATCACCGGCGCGCGAGGTCGAACGGTTGCCTCACGGCTGGGGTATCATGGCCGACGACTTGGTGGCGGCCGTTTATGCCAGTCTGTCGCTGCGTCTGTTGTTATGGTTGGGCAGTTCTACCTGGGCACTGTAAAGCCCACGGTATAGTCCCCGCCGATGACACTACGGAGGCGTTTGCTAGAATGCCACCTTTCCGTGGGAAATAGGACTTCGGAGATCATCCGCTTGAGCGCAACGATTCTCGATGGAAAGGCCCTGGCGCAAAAGATTCAAGG
This sequence comes from Pirellulales bacterium, assembly GCA_036490175.1. Lineage (NCBI taxonomy): Bacteria > Pseudomonadati > Planctomycetota > Planctomycetia > Pirellulales > Pirellulales bacterium. The sequence goes on from DASXEJ010000147.1 coordinate 4,184, forward strand.
CGAGTTGGCAGAAGAGGTTGCCGATTTCATCGAGAACAATGGCGTGGTGCCCTGCCTGACGGCGGTGCTGGTCGGCGATAATCCGGCCAGCGAAGTCTACGTTCGCAACAAGCGACAAGCCTGCGAACGACTGGGCATCGATGGACGCTTGGAACGCCTGCCGGCAACGGCTTCGATCGACCAGCTGTTGCAGATGGTCGCGCGGCTTAACAAGGATGAAGACGTACACGGCATCTTAGTGCAGTTGCCCCTGCCTGACGGGCTCGACGCGAAGCGGATCCTCGAGGCAGTCCACCCGCTGAAGGACGTGGACTGTTTTCATCCGCAAAATGTCGGACGGTTGATGCAGGGGAGGCCGCAGTTTCTGCCCTGCACTCCGCACGGAGTTCAAGAGTTGTTGCTACGGAATGGCGTCGAGATTGCCGGCCGACGAGTGGTGATCCTGGGTCGCAGCGACATCGTTGGCAAGCCCCTGGCCAATATGCTCATGCAGCGCGGCACCGGGGCCGACGCCACCGTAACCGTGTGTCATACACGCACGCGAAACATGGCCGAGATAACTCGTCAAGCGGACATTCTGATTGCCGCCATCGGTCAGGCGAAATTTGTTACGGCCGACATGGTCAAGACGGGCGCCGTGGTGATCGACGTCGGCATGAACCGCACCGAGGCAGGCTTAGTTGGCGACGTGGACTTTGCCGCCGTGCGCGAGGTGGCAGGGATGATCACGCCGGTGCCCGGTGGAGTGGGCCCGCTGACAATCACCATGCTGCTGGCGAACACATTGGCGGCGGCGCGCTTGCAGCAGACCTGAGGCAGACTCCACGATTCAATCCAAACAAAGGCGTTTGCAGCCTTTTTGTCGCCTCAGACCGAGGCGTCGCG
>DASXEJ010000148.1 GCA_036490175.1 Pirellulales bacterium
AACGGCTCGATATAAGGCAGATCTTCTTCGTAGGCGTGAATATAGACCGACAGCACGCCAAGGTCCGCGATCTTGAATAAGTCCGTTGACACATCGACCGTGTCTCCCTTGGCTACGTTCTTTTCGACGATTGTGCCGTCCATGGGGGCCACGATTTCGACGCGGGCCCATTCGATGTCTTCCTTACGATTGACTTCCTCGTTCTGGCCGATCTTCTCGGCTTCGGCTTTCACGAGAGCAATGTCGTCCTCACTGACCTGCCAAGAGCGCAACGTGCGCTCGGCCGTGGTGACGGCGATTTGCCCTTTCTTAACTTCGCGTTCGGCTTCACGCAGCGCATTCTCCGAAGTCGCACCACGTTCGCTAGATTCCTTCATGCGTTTATACGCCTGCTCGTCGAGGCGCAGGTTGGCCAGCGCGTCGACCAACTCGCTTTTCTTTTCGCCCAGATCCTTGCTCCACAATACGGCCAACGGCTGTCCCTTAGTCACCCGATCCATGAAACCCAGCGGACGACGCTCGCGTGTGCCGGAACGCTCCGAGGGGACTTCGATCGTGGCGACTTCGATGATCCGGCCAGGAAACAGCGAGTTCACGTGTACCAACTTATTGATGTCGATCGCCAACTCGCCACGCAGTACCAACTGCTGCTCTTGAGTTGGCAGCTTGGCCTCGGCGATCTCCATGTGATTCAGCTCAGCGACGCGACGCGGAACTTCGATGGTGGGAGCGGGCGGGGCGGGCCCTTTCGCGCGCGGGGCCAGATTAACGGCCGCCGAATGGCCGGCGTCCGCGATGGGCGTTTCACGACTGAACCAATAGCCCATCGCAAGGCAAATAACGACGACAGCGCCCGCGGCCACCGCCAAATAGCCCGCGACGGGGCGAAGCCGAGTTTTGAAGGCGTGCGAAAACATAAATCACCCAGCTTCCCAAACAAGGACCGTCATCCCAGGCTGGGTCCGGTCACCTACCGGACAATCGTTATTCGTGGCGCGACCCGCACGCAGTTTCGCGCAGTTCGCTCGTTGCAAGGTCCCCCCGGCCATTGCGCATCGGAGAAGTGTAGGTCAATTTTACGGCCCCCCCACACCCCAGCATACGGCAAAAAGCCGCACTTTTGCCCCGTCTTTGAACCATCCGCGAAAGGTCATAGCGCGGACTCAATGGCCCCTCCGCGGCGTTATCTTTCGTTACGCACACTGCGCGCAGAGAGGTTTTGGTAATCCCTTCTGAACGCCAATGCGACCATTCCACGGACGCGCACCGCCATGACACCGCCCGCCACGATGCCAGCGAGAAGTGACATCCCGCGCCGGCTAGAGGTGCGCGCCCTTGTTTCTGAACTTTTCGTCAGAATCAAGGCGCGCGGTGGCGTGGCCGAATCGAGAGAGGCATGGCCCTTAAACCTTTTTGCTCAGCTTCTCGGCCAATCGCATTAGCGCCGGGCTGCAGTCATCAACGGCCAAGTGGACATGGATCAGGCTCATGCCGCTATTGTCGGCCCACGCTTTGGTCAACGCTTCGTCAAATTCCCCTTCGGTGCGCACTTCGTATCCGGTGCCGCCGCCAAATAGCTCGGTGATCTTGGAATAGCGCCAGGGGTGAATCTCGTTGAACTCGCCCGGATGCAGATAACGCTCAGTGCCATAGCCTTGGTTATCGAGCACGATGATGATGTGATCGAAGCTATGTCGTACGATGCTCGATAGCTCGTTCGAGGTCATTTGAAAGGCCCCGTCGCCGACCAACACCACGGTACGCATGTCGGGCCGAGCCACGCCTGTGCCCAGCGATGCAGGAATCGCGAAGCCCATCGAGGTGTAATAGGCTGGTCCGATGAATTCGGTGCGCGCGTGCGTCGTCAGCTCGGTCGCGGCAAACAGCGCGTCCCCTACGTCCGAGATCACGATCGTGTTGGCGTCGAGCGATTCGTTCAGCCGCGCAATCAAGCGTGTGATCGAGATCTGAGCCTGTGGGCGGATCGCATATTTGGCGCCGTTGCCAGTCGCGCGGGGGGGGACCGGTCGTTGCGGCGGCCTCGGCTGTTGGGCGGCAAGCGCACGAATGAAATCGGCCAGCACTACGTTGTGGTAGTGATGATGACGGATGCGCAGTTCCTCGCTGGTGGCGAAAATGCACTTCGAGACGTCCAGGTTCGCCGTGTAGATTCCCATGTCGATGTCAGTGAGAAACGCACCCAGCATCAGCAGGCAATCGCTCTCTTCGACGAATTGCGTGACTTCCTCGCGTCCCATCGCCCCTTCATAGAGACCGACATAAAGTGGGTGCGTTTCCCGCACGGCGCTTTTTCCCAGGATCGTGCCGACGATCGGTATCTGGGATCCTTCGGCCAGGTTTAGCACCTCGTCCTGCAAGCCAAACCGATGAATCTCGACACCGGCCAACAGCACGGGCTTGTGGCAGTCGTTGAGAAAGCGCGTCGCCTCGGCTACGGCCTCGGCCAGGGCGTCGGGGTCGCTCGTCGGTTCGGCCCGGCGAAACTCGTAAGGCACCCCCGGCACAACCTTGACCATATCGCGCGGAATCTCGATATACACCGGCCGCTTATAGCGGGCGGCCGCCTCGAGCACGCGATCGATTTCACGAAAGGCCGTGACCGGATCCACGATCTCGGTCGCCGCCACGCACAACTTTTCGAACACTTCCAGCTGCGTGCGAAAATCGCGCACCTTGTGGTGCAACAGCGGATTGTTCGTCCGCTCGCGCATGCCGGGCGAGCCCGTGATCAGCACCACGGGCGATTTTTCCGCATAAGCACCGGCAATGCTGTTGGCCACGCTCAGCCCCCCCACGCAATACGTGACGCACACGGCCCCCATGCCATTAACGCGGGCGTAGGCATCGGCTGCAAAGCCGGCGTTGTCCTCGCGGCAGCAGCCGATGAGATTGATCGGACTATGCTCAAGCATCGAGTAGAACGAGAGCACGTAGTCGCCGGGTATGCCGAAAACGTCGCGGATGCCGTAGTCCTGGAGCCGACGAATCAGAAACTCGCCAATCGAGAGTTGATCGACAGGCTTATGCTCCAAGTAACGGCCCGACGATATGTCGCTGTGTAGTCTCGTCATTTGGGCCTCTCCTCCTGCGGTGAACCAAAATCCTCGGCGGCTGCCCAACCGCCGTCGGCGCGGATTATCCCCTATCTGCTTATTACGTGGCAATCGGAGGTTCAGTTGCGGGCCAGGCAAGAATGCCTGACCACGGGCCGGCTCTAGGGCGCTACCGATCTCGCGCTTGTCGCGCCAGCCGAGCACGGCGGGCCGCCAGCATCAGGCCCCAAAAGCCCAGATAAAAGGTCACACAACCCAGTACCATCACGGCCCGCATCGGGTTGTGATTGAACCGGTACGCTCCCACGGCGTGAAAAATGCCCCACGCCACCACGGCGACCATGATCAGGGCCAAGGCCCAAGTGTAGGAATTGCGGGTCGGTTGTTCACTCATCATGCGCCTCGGAATTCTCGTTCCTCGCGGAAGAAGCGAGATGTGGGTAAAGCCATTTCGTCCGTAGGGAGCTGCCGCCTCGCTGGCGCCACCGCTCTCGGTGTTGCAACGGGCTACTCCATTGATAGGCAGCGCCGCCGGAAAAGCAAGCCGGCTGCTGCCCTCCGCACCCCGGAAAACCGGATCAGGCGGCACGTGCTATATTAATGTGTCTTGTGCCACTACGTGGCCGGCGAGGTATCCTTTCGCAGCCGGTCCGGGGGCTGAGGTTCGTCGACGATTTAAGCACCTATTACAATGGTGCTTGCTTCTTATCCCCTTGCTGATCGCCATGATGGAGCATCCGATGCGTTTTCCTTGCTGCGTGTTGCGGCCACTGGCAGTCGCCGTGGTCTTGGCCTGCCCGCCGGTCGCTGTGGCTGCCGAGCCGGCTACTGCCGCTAAAACCGCTGCACCGTCCGGCGACGAGGCGGCCATTCGCAGCGCAACAGCCGCCTATCGCAAAGCGCTCGCCGGCGGCGATATCGATGCCATTAGCGCCTTTTGGGCTCCCGAGGCGGACTACGTCGATCAGCTCGGCCGAGCTTACAAAGTCCATGCGGGCGCCATTCGGGCCAAGCGCCTTTCGCAAGAAGCCGGCCATATTGCCCACCTGGCACCAAAGATGGACACAGGCAGCATTCGCTTCGTGACCGCGGATGTCGCCATCGAAGATGGCGCGTTCGAGCGGCCGGGGGTCGAATCTGGGCAATCTCCCTTCGGTCGCTACAGCGCGGTGTGGGTCAAACGCAACGGCAAGTGGTTGATCGACGGCGTGCGCGAGTCGCCGGTCCGGCTCGAAGCTTCGGCCAATACCCTGCAAGGACTGGAATGGATGATCGGCGATTGGGCCGGTGAAGGGCCGCAGGCTACGGCCGAGATTTCGTGCAGCTGGGGACAGGACAAGACGTACATCCTGGCGCAGTTAAAAATGCAGCCGCGCGGCGACAAGCCCGTCTCGGCCACGCAATTGATTGGCTGGGACCCGATCGAGCAACGCGTGCGGTCGTTTCTGTTCGACTCGCGCGGCGGATTCACCGAAGGAACCTGGACCAACGAAGGGGATGCCTGGAACGTCAGGAACACCGCCGTACTGCCCGATGGTAAACGCGTTGTCTCGACCAAACTATTCAGCCGAATCGACGACAATACCGCAGTCTGGGAATCGCTCGACGAATCCGATGGCCAGCTGGGCACGGACATGCGATTACGTATGACCCGTAATCAAAACAAAAAATAGCGATCCCCAGGACCGGCATCGCTTCTAGTCCCAACTTAAAGCGAATTGACGCCAAGTAACCTGACTTCGTCGCATACGAAAGTAGCATTATGAAGTACCCAACTCTCTGTCGAATTTGGCCGTCAATGCCATCTCCGCGCGCCCGCGAGAGGGCCGGCAGCGAAAGGAGCGATAGCGTGTCCGCGCATCGCCTAGCCATCACACCCGCACGTCTGGCGGCAACAACAGCTATGCTCTGCGCCATCGGTCTGTTTGTCATGACGCCACGTAGCACGGTCGCACAAGCAACCGCGCCGGCCCAGGGCGCTGCATCAAAGGGCACCGCAACGTCCGGCGGGGCGAAGGCGAAATCGGCAGCGGCTGCTACCCCAGCGCACGCCGAGGATTCGGCCGCCCGCGACCGGATACTCAATAGTGCGCCGTGGAAGCAGATGCTCCAATCGTTCGAAGTGTGGCTGGACTCACAGACGCTGTACGACCCGCAGCAGGTCAAGCAGATACGAGCGCGGCTGGCCGCCGGCATTAGCCGCATGACCAGCGGTCAACTGCAATGGTTCTTGACCGATATGGAAGCCAAAATGGAAATCTTGAACAGCCCGCGGGCCCATGACGCGCAAGACTATCTCGCGCAAACTTTGGCAGTGGCATCGCCGGCGTATGCGCGCAAGATTCGCGATCGCGTGCCCGACGTGTTGACCTCGACCGCCGCCCAACTGAATCAGCGTCTGTCGGCGTTCGCGGCCAAGCAACATTCGACGATCGACATGCAAAAGACGTTCGAGGACGCCCGACAGCAACAGATCGCCACCAATGCGGCGCAGTTGGCATCCCAGCAACAGGAAAGCGAACGTGCTCTGGACCGCGCGCAAGCGTCGGCCGCCTCCAGCGGTTCGAAAAGCAACAATTTCACGCCAGCCCGCGATTACTTTCCCAACGCCGGCAACGACGGCCCCTTCGGCCCGGGCACTTCGATCGGCTTCTGGGGCGGCGGGTTTTTCTAAACTGCTGCCCTGCCGAATATCTGCGAGCCTCTGGCGACAAACGGCTCTGCCGCGCTGCGAAGAAATAGTCCGTGCCGCCAGACAGTTACTCTGCGTGCGACGTCTCGCGCCACACGACGACGTGCATCTCTGCCATTTCGTTGCCCCTCACTTGATGGGGCCTTATCATGCCGGCAACACTCTAGTTGCCAAACGTCTTGCGTGGGCAGGTTCGGAACGACCTTTAGAAGTGTTCCGTGCTCCCCAGTGGGAAGTCGCGCGGCCGTCATTTCCGTTGACTGTTATCCCATCCGCGGAGCCGTCGTGCGCACGAATTGCAACCGAGCGTTGCATCGCCTGCGGACCGCGAAACATTTAACAAATCAAGGAGAACGCAAATGAGACTCAAGCTGTCGATCGCGGTTCTTTTCGCCGCCAGCGCGTCGGTCGGTTCAACACTCCGGGCGGGCGTCATCAGCGGTCCCATCGTCGATCCGGCCAACCACCATTCCTACTACCTGCTGGATGCTGATAGCTGGACGGCGTCGGAAGCCGAGGCAAAGACGCTGGGCGGTGACCTGGCCACCATCCGCAACGCAGCAGAAAACGCTTGGGTGTTCGATACCTTTAGCGGAGGTCAACGCAACCTGTGGATCGGGCTCAACGACGGCGGTTTTACGGGCACCTTCAGTTGGGCCGATAACGAGCCGTTCGTCTATTCCAACTGGGACGTGGCCAATGGCCAACCGAACCTCGGACCAGAACGCTGGGTCTTCATCGTGAAAGGCAACCTCGGCAACGGCGAACTAGCGGAGCACTGGCACGACATCATCGACAATCCCACGCCGAGTTACTTTTGGGTGGGCCCCGTCTACGGAGTCGTTGAGGTCGTGCCCGAGCCGTCGGCGCTGATCCTGGCAGCGCTGGGCGGACTCGCACTGTTCGCATTTCGCAGACAGGCATGCCGCGCATGAGTACAGCGCAACCCCGGCGCCCGATTTTATCCGACGCGACCCACGGCGCGGGACCAACATTTTTCCGGCCGGCCTCATCGTCGTGCGCGAGCCGTCGACGGTCTTGCTAGGCGTCATCGCCGGGCTTGGCCTTATGGCGAGCCGACGACGCCGGACGGCCTGAGCTGCGCTCAACCTTTCGGAGGCATTTGTCGAATACGGCAAGGAACTCGGCAGCGGCGCGGGTGGCCTTTTGACGAAGGCCGTTTCGCGCCGCTACAACAGCGGACATGAAAACGCATCGCGAATGCCTGACGTTCAATATTCCCGCGCGGATGGACTTTCTGAACATCACCCCGCAAGTCGAAGCGGCGGTCGCCCAGAGCGGCGTGCAAGAGGGCCTGGTGCTGGTCAACGCAATGCACCATTCGGACGCTCGCCTATATGCCCGGAGTTGGGAAAAATTTCGACGTTCACGAGTTCGCTTTTGGGGTATTTCTTGCCTGTGGACCGAAATGTCAGGTTGATTTTTTCGATGCACTGGAGGACGGCCTGAGCTTTTCGGCGGTTGTCACTCTTTGGGTCGTCCAAGAGGTCTTCGGCGGCCACAAGGGACATAACGTGCGAGTAAGTCTCCTCGCGAACTCGTTGGAGTTCGGCCGACCAGTTCTTCAGAGTTCCCTTCAACTGCTCTATTCCCTGCTCCAAAGCAGAAATCCGCTCGTTTGCCTTTTCGATCGCTCGGTTGGCTTTAGCTGGGTCGAGGTTCAGAATCCGCTCGGTCAACGTCGTGTGCTTGTCTTCGAGTTCGCCTATCTTTTGGCGAATGTGGGCTTCGTCTCTCTTGAAATAATGCTCGTAGGCCTTATGGATCGGGGCCATAAACACTGCCAGCCCTTCAATCCATTCTTCCGGTGTCGTTGGTGGCAGCCTCTTTGTCAATTTTGGGGAATTGGCGAAGACGGTTTTGTAGTTATAAGGGCGAAGCTTTCCGTCATTGCCTTTGAATTCCTCGATTGTTGGAATGTCGCCATTCTTGACCAACTCGGCTCGTACGTCCTTCACAGTGTTATGCGAGCATCCGATCATCTTGGACAACTGATTGTCGTTCGTCTTAGTGTGTTGTTTGAGGTAATTCCCAATTGCCTTGCGACGGTCGTTGGCAGTCAGATGACGGCGATTCGAGTTGAGCCGCAGAGCCGTCACCAGGCGATGGGCATCATCATCGAATTGAGTCACGAGGATTGGGCACTCCTTCCCCAATTCGTCGGCAATTCTCTTGCGATGGTGGCCGTCAATAATGACGGTCGGGTCGTCCGCATCGACAACGATGGGCACTTGTACACCGTTGGTCTCGATGTCCTTCTTTAATTAGTCGTAGACATTCGTAGGCAGTGCAGGAAACAACTGAAATGTACTCACGGCATTCTCCTTCAATAGAATGGAAAAGGGGGGTAATGCCGGTTTAGGTACAGATGTATTCGTGCTATCCATCAATAGCCGTTGATGGGTCACAAACTTGTCGAATCGACATGTTGAACTGTTAAACGCGTTGGGTTTGAAGCAATCGGGCCGAGCTACGAAAAGTCCTCGAACAGAAGTCGCCTGATGACGCGAGGAGCCAGTTCGACGACTGACATTGGGAATTCGAGTGTGCTCTTCTCGATTGAATCCCGCTGGCAGGTGCATTAGACAACCAGACTAACGCCTCCAGCTCGACCTCGCCGTCAATGAAAATAAGCGTCACGTCGCATGCCTCCCCTTTCGATTCAAGGATAAGCAGGAGTCGATAACTTGGTCACCCCGATGCCAGTGTTCGGAGAGTCCGGCAAACGCAAAGGGTCGAGCATCTTTGAATCGAACGTAAAAAGGCTGCTTGGTTGCTCCCACTTTTTTCCATTCGTAGAACCCGTCAGCCACGACCAGACAGCGGCCTTTCTTGAACGCTTGTCGATATGCCGGCTTCATGGCCACGGATTCAGCCCTGGCATTAATCATCCGATAGCCAATTGACGGGTCATCAGCCCAGGAGGGAACAAGTCCCCAACGAAATAACGACAATTGCCTAGTACCCGATTGACGTTCGAGCCGAATAGCCGCCACCTGTTGAGTTGGAGCGATGTTGAACCTTGGCTTCACATCGAGTGCCGAAGTCGGCCCGAATGCTTCGACAATGGCTTTGGCAGGTGTTCGCAGCGTGAAGCGACCGCACATGACAGAAGTATTCCACGTTCGCCAACAGGATGTCATTGGGACTGGTATTCTACCGAACGTCTGATGAGCCCGGTACAATCGACTTCAAGGGTTGCCCAAGGAAAAGGTCGCTGATGGTGGCCGAAGGGCTTCTCCCATTCCCCTCGTCGAGAAAATGCCATGCACGACGAATTCGAGGGGCGAGTCCACGCAGCCGCAGTGGCCGGATGGTGGGTGCTGCTCGCGGCCATAGGTTTCTTAACGTTTAGCTGGCTCGCCTACCTGATCTCGATGGCGAGCTATAACCGAATGTTGTGGATGGGTTAGTTGAAAAAGGCGGCGTACTTGGGTTTGAATTTGGTTTCTTAAGGACCCAATTCCCCAGGAGTACGCCACCATGGCTGAGAGTATCAATTCGACGTTGTCGTTGCCAGTC
>DASXEJ010000149.1 GCA_036490175.1 Pirellulales bacterium
CTACGATCGGCCTCAACATCGAGCTTTTGGCCGAGGATCTGGCCCAGGACGAGTCGCCGCGGAGCCGCCGCGCACTGGCAAAAATCGCCGTCGTGCAACGCGAGTGCCAGCGGCTACAGGACTTGCTCAACGATTTCCTTACCTTCGCAAGAGTGCGCAAGCCGCGGCTGGAATTCTCTTATCTCAACGAGGAAGTAAAGCGGTTGCTCGACTTCTTCCGCCCCAAAGCCGAGGAAGCCAAAATCGAAGTCGTGTCGTATTTGCAGTCCGATCTGCCGGGTGTGCTGTTGGATCGCGAGACCTTTCAGAGCGCTTTGTGGAACCTGGTGATCAACGCCCAGCAGGCGATGCCCGCCGGAGGGCAACTCGTCGTCAGTACCGAGGCCACGCCCCGCGGTGTCGCCTTGCATCTGATTGATACGGGCGGCGGCATGGACGAGCGGACGCGATCCAAGGTTTTTCAAGCGTTTTATTCCACCAAGTCTGGCGGGTCGGGCCTGGGATTGCCGATCGCCCGCAAAATCGTCGAGGCCCACGGCGGCAGCATTCGGGTCGAAAGTGAGCCCGGCCGCGGTACGCAGTTCACCATGGAACTGCCCGTCCCGCCGCGATTGGCTGTCCTTGACGGCAGTAAGTAGCAGTTAGAAAAAGGTCCCTTGCGGCGGCAGGTCGTGGGCACGCCATCCTCGCGCGACGTTCGGGTTCCCCCAGTGGCCGCCTGAGGACCGGTTTTGTATTATCGGACACATGGTTGCCACGAAGCCTGTAGACGTTTTGGACACGACCCCGATCCCGGTCCGTGTATTGATCGTCGACAATGATGCCGCCCATGCCGCAGCCGTGGCCGAGAGCCTCGAGCGCGTCGGTTACGACATGACGATTGCCACCAGCGGCAACCGTGGGGCGGCGCTCATTGAAGAAAATACCTTTGACATCGTCATTACCGACCTGGTCATGAACGACGTCGACGGACTCGAAATACTCAAGCGGGCCAAAGAAAATCTGCCCGACGCCGAGGTCATCCTGGTCACCGGGCACGGCACCGTGCCTTCGGCCGTGGCGGCCATGCAGCAAGGTGCTTACAGCTACCTGTTGAAGCCTCTCGACCTGGGCCAGTTGCGGGCCGTGACGGAAAACGCGGCCGCCAATCTGCGCTTGCGGCGCACCAACGCCGATCTGCACCGGCGGCTGGACGAGCGTTTCGGCTTCGAGGGCGTGGTGGGCACCAGTCCCCGCATGAACGAGGTGATCCAGCTACTGAAGCGGATCGCTCCCACTAACGCCAGCGTGCTGATCCAGGGTGAGACCGGCACTGGCAAGGAGTTGGTCGCCCAGGCGATCCACCAGAACAGCCCTCGTAAGAACAAAGCTTTTGTGGCCCTCAATTGCGCCGCGCTCAGTGAGAATATCCTGGAGAGCGAGTTGTTCGGCCACGTGAAGGGAGCCTTCACCGACGCCTCGACCGATCGGATCGGCAAGTTCGAATACGCCAACGGCGGAACGTTGTTTCTGGACGAAGTTGGCGATATGCCGCTGGCCACGCAGATCAAGCTCTTGCGGGTGCTGGAGAATAGCGAGATCACGCGGGTAGGCTCGAATGACCCAATCAAGGTCAACGTTCGTATTCTATCGGCCACGAATCGCAACCTGGAAAAGCAAATACAGGCCGGTGCATTTCGCAGCGATTTGTATCACCGCCTCAAGGTGGTCACGGTCGTGTTGCCGCGGCTGGTCGAGCGTAGCCAGGATATTCCGCTTTTGATCGAACATTTCATCAAGCAATTCGCCAAGCGTCACGACAAGCCGATCCGCAGCATGTCGACGACCGCGCGGCGCCGATTGATGGCCTTCGACTGGCCGGGCAATGTGCGGCAATTGCGCAACGTCGTAGAAAGCATGGTCGTTGTCGACTACGATGGGGTGCTCGATGTCGACGATTTACCGGCCGAGTTGGCCGGGCCGCCCGACGCCGCGGCAGAGCTTGTTGGGGACAGTCTCGGTAGCCTAATTGGCAAGCCGCTCACGGAAGTCGAGCGACTGTGCATTGCCGAGACTCTGAAACTGACCGGCGGCAATCGCGAAGAAGCGGCCGAAATGCTCGGCATTGGCGAGCGGACGCTGTATCGCAAGATCAAGGAATACAACCTGTAGTCGCAGGGACGCTCGTTCTTAGGTCATGGCGGCGTTGCGATTGCCACCTCGCCCCCTGGACACGTCCGCGCCGAACGGATTCTTATGGCCACGATTCGACAACTGTCCGCCAGCGTGATTAACAAGATTGCCGCGGGCGAAGTTATCGAACGCCCGGCGAGCGTCGTGAAGGAGCTGGTCGAGAACGCTCTCGATGCCGGCGCCACCCGGGTCGAAGTTGCGCTCGAGCAGGGGGGCATGGAACTGGTGCGCGTGGTCGACGACGGCGGCGGTATCCCTGCCGACGAGCTACCGCTGGCCGTGGCAAGTCACGCCACCAGCAAACTCGCCTCGGCCGATGATTTGTTTCGCGTCCGCACTCTGGGGTTTCGCGGCGAGGCCTTGGCCTCGATCGCCGAGGTCAGCCATTTCACGATCCGCAGCCGGCAAGCCGAATCCACGGCCGGCTCTGAATTGGAGGTGAGCACCGGCACGCCGTGCCCGGTAGTTCCCTGCGGCTGTCCCTGCGGCACGATCGTGGAAGTCCGCAACCTGTTTGTCAACACGCCTGTCCGGCGGAAGTTTCTCCGTTCGACGCAGACCGAGATGGGGCATGTGACCGAAGCGTTCACCCGTTTGGCCTTGGCGAGTCCGCATGTTCATTTTGCGCTGCGCCATAACAACCGTCTGATCTACGATCTGCCCCCCAGTCCCGAGTGGCGGGAGCGGATCCAGAGCTTCTTTGGGCCGGAACTGGCCGAAAATCTGTTGTGGATCGAAAGTGAAGACGCGCCGGTGCGATTGGCAGGATACGTCGCGCATCCAAGTCACAGCCGCACCAGCGCCCGCATGCAGTACCTGTTTCTCAACGGCCGCTATGTACGCGACCGCGCCTTGCAGCACGCACTCGCCGAATCCTACCGCGGCCTGTTGCTGACCGGACGGTACCCGATCTCGTTCTTGTGCTTTGACATGCCACCGGACATGGTGGACGTGAACGTACATCCGACGAAGCTGGAAGTGCGATTCCAGGATGGTGGCCGGCTCTACAGCCAGCTGCTCGGCACCATCCGCACGAAGTTTCTCACCACCGATTTGACCCACACGCTCTCCGCCCCAGGCGCGACACCGGCCACTAGCGGCGCCGCAACGGTAGCCAGCTTGCAACCAGCCGCCGGTAATTCGTTCGTCGATTGGGCCAAGACCGAGCTTGCCGTGCGTGCAGAGACCCACCAGCCAACCTCCGTCGCTCAGGCAGATGTGACCACGAGCGGCGAGCTTCCGCCACTCGGCATGCACTCCCTGCGGCGCCATTGGGAACCGGCCCGCGGCGCCGAAGAATTGGAACCGACCGATGGTAGTACAACACCCTCATCCAACATGGGCTTCGCACCGACGTCCCCCTCGGCCGTTGCGCCATCCTGGAACCTGCACTCCGACCTGGCGGCATTCGCAGCCGCACCACGCTCAGACTCGCTTGCGTCTGCTTCTCTGGCGCCGGCAGTGCAGATACATAACCGCTATTTGATCACCGAGAGCGCCGAAGGGGTGCTGGTCATCGACCAGCATGCCTTACACGAACGGATCCTCTACGAGCAATTGCGGGCGAAGGTCTTGGCCGGAGCCTTGGAAACGCAGAGCCTGCTGGTCCCCGAACCGGTGGACCTCGGGCCGGCCGAAGCCGCGGCAGCAATCGAGCAACGCGAGCTGTTGGCCCAGTTGGGACTACGCGTGGAACCGTTCGGGGGCGCAACTGTGCTCGTCTCCAGCTATCCGGCGATGCTCAGCGGCGTGAGTCCTGCGGAATTGTTGCGCGATGTTTTGGACCAGTTGGTCACCGGGGCGCGGGCCCCCGAGCGGCGCGATATGCTCGACGAACTGCTGCACATGATGTCGTGCAAGGCCGCGGTAAAGGCCGGCGACCGGCTGACGCCCGAGGAAATTGCCGAACTGCTCGCCCAGCGGCATCTCGCCCAGGATACCCATCACTGTCCCCACGGCCGGCCCACGGCGCTGGTCTTCACGCGCGAGGAACTCGATCGGCAATTCATGAGGACGTAAAGTACGGGGTGACTGTCCCCGGCGTGGCCCTGCGGCACGGCCGGCAAGGTTCTATAATGGAGAGTTCCACCGTGGTGTCCAGCAGGGGGTTGCGCTGCTACCAATGAGTAACGCATCCCTGGCGACGGAAGCTTAACAACGCGCCCGGTGATGAGGATCCGAAGTTTACGAGAATTGAAATGCGGCGCCATGTCGGCGCCGTGTTCGGACGAACACCACTTTCCTGCCCAGCACGCGGCCGAGTTCCTATGATCTGTGTCAGCATTGGCCGCGGTCGGCACCGTCACGTCATCGCCGAGCATAAGCACCTGGTCGACCAGGGGGCCGAGATGGTCGAGTTGCGGCTCGACTACATCAACGGCCAGGTCAATCTTAAGCGGGTGCTGCCCGATCGGCCTTGTCCGATCATCGTCACCATCCGTCGTCAGCAAGACGGCGGCAAATTCAGCGGCACCGAAGAAGCACGCGTGATGCTGCTCCGCACCGCGATTGCCGAACAGGTCGAATACGTCGACCTGGAAGAAGACATCGCCGCCAAGATTCCCCGCTACGGCCGAACGAAGCGCGTTATCAGTCACCACGATTTCCGCAAGACTCCCGAGGACCTGGCACAGATTCATGCCCGACTGGCCGCGCTCGACCCCGACATCATCAAGATCGCCACACTCGCCAATCACCCGCACGACAATCTGCGCATGCTGCGGTTGGTGCGCGATAGCAAGATTCCGACAGTGGCATTCTGTATGGGTGACATCGGCACGCCGTCCCGCCTGCTGATTGGGCGCTTTGGCGCGCCTTTCAGCTACGCCACGTTTCATCACGAGCGGACGTTGGCTCCCGGGCAGCTCAGCTTTCAGCAGATGCGCGAGATCTATCACTATGACGATATTACCCCCGAGACAGAGCTATACGGGGTGATCGGCGATCCCATCGCCCACAGCCTCAGTCCGCTGATCCATAACGCCGCCTTTCAACAGGCGAAAATGCCTAAGGTTTATTTGCCCTTCCGCATTCCGCGGGAAGATCTGGGCAGTTTCCTCGATGATGCGGCCGAGTTGGGTATTCGCGGATTGAGCATCACGATTCCCCATAAAGAGACTGTGCTCAAGCGGCTTGGCAAGATCGACGGCGCCGTTCGCGGCGTGGGGGCCGCCAACACGATTCTGTTCGAAAAAGGGGAGCTGTCGGGCTTCAACACCGATTATCGGGCGGCGATGGACAGCATTGTCGCCGCCTTGGAGCTGGACGAGGCGAGCGCCTCGGGACGCTTTCTGCAAGGCAAAACGGCGCTGGTGCTCGGCGCCGGCGGCGCGGCCCGCGCGATCGCCTTCGGGCTGGTACGTCGCGGGGCCGAGGTGGTATTGGCCAGCCGCACCAGTCAACGTGCCGACGCCTTGGCGAAGGTTGTCGGCTGTCGCGCCGTCGACTGGTCGGCGCGGCATAATTATTTAGTCGATGTTCTGGTGAATTGCACGCCGCTGGGAATGCACCCCAACGTGGATGAAACGCCCTACGAGAAGCATCATTTGAAACCGTCGATGCTCGTCTTCGACACGGTCTACAATCCCGAAAGCACGCTTTTAGTCAAAGACGCACGTGCTCGTAGTTGCACCGTGGTAACTGGCTTGGAGATGTTCATTCGGCAGGCGGCCCTGCAATTCAAGCTGTTCACGGGAAGCGATGCACCGGCGGATTTGATGCGCGACGTCTTGCGGCGCGCCATCGGACCGGCCAAGTTCTAACCGCCGCCTATGAATCTCGTACTAATAGGCTATCGCGGCACCGGCAAGACGACCGTAGCGCGGCACCTGGCGCGGGCACTTGCGTGGGATTGGGTCGACTGCGACGTGGAAGTCGAGCTGCGGGCGGGCCGCTCGATTGCTACCATCTTCGCCGATGGCGGCGAAAGCGCATTTCGCGATTGGGAATCGATCGTCCTGGCCGAACTCATACATCGCGATCGCACCGTGATCGCCGCCGGGGGGGGTATGGTGGTGCGGCCCGACAATCGGCAGCTCCTTGCTACCGCCGGTCTGGTGGTCTGGCTCACGGCGCATGTCGATACGATCCAAACCCGGCTGGCCGCGGACGATGTCACCGCATCGCAACGTCCCATTCTGCTCGCCGGGGGCGAGGACGAGATTCGGCAATTGCTCACCGCACGAACTCCGTTGTATCGGGCTTGCGCTGCGTTCGAGGTGGTGACCGACGATCGTTCGCCGGATGAGGTCGCCGCCGAGATCCTGTCGCGCGGAAATCTTTCCAACTGCGGTCAGGAGGGGAAGTAACGCTCCTTCGTACTCATGCCGCTTGCCATCCGTTGGCTGTTATTGTTGGTCGCGGGCGCCACGCTCGCGCAACTGGCTAATTGGGTTGCCTGGTGGTTGGTGCGCGCGCATCCGCCCGTTGCTACCGCTGCCTCCACACCGCGACACCGCCAAAAAAAGGCAACAGTTAATCAGCGTTCGCTCGCATGGTTGCCCATCATGGGTGCCTGGCGCGCGCGGCGTAGCGACGATCCATGTTCCGGCCCCAGCGGCTGGCGCCCGTTGTTCGTCGAAGTTATTTTGGCGATCGTCATTCCTGCGCTTTATTGGTGGGAGATTGACCAGGCCGCGCTGCTCCAGACGCTTGCGCCGGCGGGCTTTATTCCCGATGCTGCCGATCTGGCGGTTTTACGTGCCGGGTTCTTGAGCCACGTTGTCCTGATTGCCTTCATGCTTGCCGCTTCGCTGGTTGACGTCGATGAACAAACGATTCCAGACCTGATCACGATACCGGGCACGTTGCTGTGGCTGGCTATCGCGGCTGTTTGGCCACACACGTTATTGCCCGTTGTCGTGGCCGGCAAGCAAGCTCCCAAGGTTTCCTTCCTCAATCTGGCAAGCCCGAACGACGCCCAAGCGATTCTTGCGCCTGCGGCGCAGTCAACCTGGCTGGTCGTTGGCTTAACGTGCTTCGCTTTGTGGTGCCTGGCGCTGCTGCCGTGGCGCGGAAAGACGAATCGCGGTTGGGCGTTTGCCCTACGAATGTTGTGGGCCGGTTGGAAACGGGATCCCATGAGCATCGTCGTCCTGCTATGTGCCGTGGCCGGCGTTTGCGGAATCGGATGCACCTGGTGGCTAGGCGGTGATCGATGGCTCGGCCTATTGAGTGCTTTGGTCGGCATGGCGATGGGGGGCGCTTTGATTTGGGCCGTGCGTGTCGCCGCTGGCTGGGCGCTCGGCCGCGAAGCGATGGGCTTTGGCGATGTTACGCTGATGGCGATGATCGGTAGCTTCCTCGGATGGCAGACTGGGCCGATTGTCTTTTTTCTCGCGCCTTTGGCGGGGCTTGTCGTCGGCTTGATCCAGTGGTTCGCGTACCGCGACAACGTGATTCCCTACGGCCCGTTTCTGTGCCTGGCAGCGCTCGTGGTCGTTCTCAAGTGGGGACCCGTCTGGCACTGGGCCATGCCGCTGTACGATCTGCCCTGGTTGGTGCCTACGGCGCTGGCGGTGTGCCTGGTAATGTTGGCGATGCTCTTGCGTGTTTGGCGGACGATCCGCGGCGGCTTCGACAGCGGCGAATAGCCACTGACAGTAGCCACGTTTCTCGCGGTCGGAACGCGTGAAGCCACCCGCCGACAAAGCGAGCGCGGTATCCATCTCGCGCCGCCACAGTCTCTTTCGAGCGACCACAGCCGGCACGACATGCCCTGCGACAGGGGTGTCCCGAGGTTTGGCATGAATGTAGGAGTTCTGCCGGCCTGTGGGATGGAAAACCGCCATTTCTAGCCGCCCCGCCCCATAACACGCCATAGATTTGGCATGAGGCTGCCGCATCGCGTCACGTGGTTCGGCCAAATCTCAACATGCCCGCGCGGCACGTCGCCGTGCACATTTATGCGTTCACCGAGGGGAGAGCCAACCATGGTTGCTCGTGGGATTCGTTTGTTTGCGAGTGTGGCGGTCGTCAGTGCATGCGTCCTTCTGATGGCGGATCGAGTCGTGGCCCGCGGTGGTCACGGCGGCGGTCACCATGGTGGCGGCCATCACGGCGGGCATCACGGTGGACACCATGGCGGCCATCACCATAGCCATCATGCCTCGCACCATCATCATCACCACCATCACCACGGCGGCGGCTATGGCGGCTACGGTGGTTGGGGCGGAGGCGGCTGGGGTGGCGCTGGTTTGGGTGGCCTAGGCGGCTGGGGCGGCGGATGGGGAACGGGCCTCGGCGCTGGCTTGGCCGGCTACGGCTTGGGCGCTTGGGGAACGCCATACGGTGGCTGGGGCAGCTACGGCGCGAATCAGCCTATCTCGGCGCCCTTGCTCGGCAATGGCGGAATGAATGGTGGCATGTTGGCCAGCAACGGTGACGTCGACGACAGCAACATGTCGGGCGAAGAGGACAACGAAGAAGACACCACAGCCGGCAACAGCCAGCTCGCATCGAACAACTCGGAAGAAGAGACGGGCGAATCGGAAGAAGACACGCTCGACGCCCGTGGCGCCATCCATCTCGCCTTGCCGAACAGGGATGCTCAGGTTTACCTGAACGGCCAACTGGTAAAGGGCGAAGGGACGCACCGCGTTCTCTTTACGCCTGAGTTCGCCGAAGGCGGCAAGCCCGAAAAGTTCGAAGTGCAAACCGTTTGGCAAGACAACGGTCGGGAGAACAAGCGCGACGCCAATGTCGAGGTCGCCGAGGGCGAGGGCATTGCCGTGAACTTCACCCGGCCCATCGATCCAAAGGCGCCGTCGTTTGCCCTGTATTCGGCCGCCGCAGGGGATGAAGAACCCGAGCAACTTGGTGGTGCTGAGTCGACAGGTTCCAACGGGAACGCCGAAAGCCGGCCGGAAGGTGCGGGCATGCCGGAGCACCGAGGACCGGTCTCCTACTAAGCGTGATACGGTTTTTTCAGTGAGCATACGGCAGCCTGCGGTGGCCCTTGATCGGCCCCGCAGGCTGCTTTTACTTGGTGGGGACGGGCGGATGTTCTCGAGCACTGTCGTAACCGACTGGAGCCAACAGGCGGACGCCTTGCGTAGCGGCACGTACGGCGTGATCGAAGTGCGCGACGAACGGCTGGTCGGCATCCGCATTCGGCCCTTCGCACGGCGTGCATCGCGGATTGAAGCCTGCTTGTGGGGGCGGCTGGCCCATCGACTGCGCGAGGGCAACCACTGCTGGCTGTACTATCGTCAGCCGCGCCGCTGCCGGGGCTTCCTGGTGCTGGATTACGTGATCTCGGCCCGGCACACCACGCTGGCGACCGCGCGCGGGGCGCTCGTTTTGCTGGAGGAGATCGCCCGGCTCAAAGGGAGTGATGCCTTGCTGTGCGACGTAGCCACAGCGCGAATCTCGCAGCGGCTCTTATCTCGCTGGGGCTGGGTACCGCATGCAAGCCGTCGCTGGCATCGCAATTACATCAAGCGCTTCTACGGGCGGTATCCCGATCGAGATCCCTTGATCGATGTACTGCTAGCGTCCGATCGGTCGCGCTCCTGCGCAGCGCAACTGGCCTTGTGTCGCTAATCGCCCCTAGCTACCATCCCGCGCTTGCCGGGCGCTCGACGACGAGCGAAAATTTGCTCGTGGGCCCTGCATTCGTACCAGCGGGTACCGTCCGTACAGCGTCGTGTCGTCCGGATCACATCTGTCGCGTCTCTTTCCTTTTCACGCTCGATCTTTGGAGAAAGCCGCCATGCGAGCAATCGCACGTGCGCGCTGGCTATGGGTCTTGTGGCTGACCGCCGTGGGCGGCTGCGCGCAAAACTCGATAGGCCTTCAAAGTCAGGTGCAATCGTTGCAGCAACAGCAGATTGCGCTCGCCCAGCGAAATACCGAGTTGCAAGGCCGCGCCGCATCGCTCGATAAGGACAATCAAGAATTGCAGACGATGCTCGGTCAGTCGCAGCAGCAATCGCGTCTGCTCGAAGATCAATTGGTCGCCGTGCGCGACCAGTTGGGAAGCGCCACATCTCAGCTGACCAAGATGAAAGAGCAAACGCCCCCCGACGACAAACGCGTCGAAGCTTGGACCGCCTCGAACAAGCCTCAGGCCGGCGCCAAGATCACAGCCAATAGCAGCCTGCGCAGCCAACTGCCGGCGATTGATATTCCGGGCGTGCAAGTGCGCCAGGATGGCGACGTCGTCAGGGTTGAGCTCCCTAGCTCGAAATTGTTTTCGCCCGGCACTGCCAAACTATTGCCCGAGGCAGGGGCAATGCTGGATACCATCGCCGCCGACGTGGTCCGCCTCTATCCCAACCAGATCGTGGGAATCGAAGGGCATACCGACAACGATCCGGGTAGCGCGGGCCGGTGGATGAACAACCATCAGCTATCCGTGGGCGAGGCGATGGCGGTGTACGATTACCTGACCCTGAGATCGCGCATTCAGACCAGCCAGCTGTTCGTGGTGGGGCACGGCCCGAACCACCCCATCGTCTCTAACGGTACTCCGGTTGGCAAAGAGCGCAACCGCCGGGTCGAGCTGGTCATCTATCCCGAGCGCGTCACGCCACGTTAGAATCGAGCCTGGCGGCGAACCTGCCCCCAAGGCCGACTGTCCCTCGAGATGCCCGCTGACCCGCGCGCTTCCCACGGCCCCACCAATTTCTTTGTTCCCACCCTTTAGCGGCAACTTGCCACGGCACCTATGATCGCGATCATCGACTACGGCATGGGCAATCTGCGAAGCGTGCAAAAGGGCTTTGAGAAGGTCGGCCATGCGGCCACCATTACCAGCGATCCGGAGCAGATCCTCTCGGCCGATCGTGTGATTCTGCCTGGCGTGGGGGCCTTCGAAGACGCCATGCACGAATTACGAGCCCGTGGTCTCGTCGAGCCGGTTCGCCAAGCGGCCGCCTCGGGCCGCCCGTTCCTGGGAATCTGTCTAGGGTTGCAGTTGCTCTTCGATGTCAGCTACGAAGGGGGCCGGCACGAGGGGCTGGGAATCTTGGCCGGCGAAGTCGTACTTTTCACGCCCCCGGCCGGTTACAAGGTGCCGCACATGGGATGGAATCAGTTGGCCGTCCGCAGGCCGACTCCCATCCTGGAAGGCCTGAGCGATTCGCCTTACATGTACTTCGTGCACTCTTATTACGCCGTGCCGCAAGATCGCACTGTGGTCGCCGCCGAGGCCAACTATCCTGAGCCTTTTGCCGCCGTCGTGTGGCGTGACAACGTCTTCGCGACGCAATTCCATCCCGAAAAGAGCCAGCACGAAGGATTGCAGATTTTGCGTAATTTCGCAGGACTGCCGGCGCTGGCGATGCGGTAAGGGCAATTAGAATTGTGACGTGGCGCAGCCTTAGGTGGCCAATTTGCGCCGCAGTGCGGCGATCACCTCGGTGGGCACGAAGCGGGCCAGTTCGTCGTCCCCGGCGAGCGGCGCGATCTGTTTGATCAGCGAGCTGGAGACATGCGCGAACTCGGCGTCGGCCAACAGCACGACGGTTTCCAGTCCTGGATCGAGCTGTCGATTGGCCATCATCATCGTGATTTCGGTCTCCAGGTCCGTTAGCGGCCGGACGCCGCGAATCATGACCCGAGCGCCGCACTTCCGCACGAAGTGCACTGCCAGGCCAGCGAACTCCTGCACTTCGACATTGGGGAACCGCTGGGTGGTGTGACGTACCAACTCGACCCGTTCTTCGCGGGTGAACAGCGGGTCCTTGCCCGCATTGACGCCGATGCCCACGATCAGCCGGTCTACCAACCGGCTGGCACGTTCGATGACATTGAGATGTCCGAGCGTAATGGGGTCGAACGAGCCGGTGTAGACGGCGATCCGTGAATCGCTGAGCGACATGGGGGGCTACCGCAGGGAATGGTGGGCCGATACTCGCCAGAACGGCTCTTCGATCATGGCCGCGCCAGGAACCAATTGCAAACGCCGTGCGGCGAAAATCCCAGAGCCCATGCAAGCTTAGCTCGGCGCACGCGTGCGCCCGCAGGATAACTGCAAGAAATGCCCCGGCCTGTGCCAGCCGCGCTTAGCGGCCTTGTGCGACGGCCAGCACCTAGCTGCTCTTCTTGGCCTTGGCTGCCTTGATGGCGGCTGACAGGCGGGATTTCAAGCGAGCGGCAGCATTGGCATGAATAACGCCACCCGATACGGCCTGATCGAGCTTCCGGGCTGCTACCTGCAGCGCGGTGCTGGCGGCTGCCACGTCGGCCGCCACGATCGACTCGCGTACCTTGCGAACGTGCGATTTCAGGATGCTCCGTGCGGCCCGATTGCGAGCACGACGTTCCAGGTTCTGACGGAGACGCTTTTTGGCGCTTTTTGTAGTCGGCATACGGTGACTGGTGTCCGGATCTCAAAAGGGGGGCCGCTGTGGCGACAAAGCCGCCGACGACCACGTGGATTTCACGGCGACGCGCCGGAAGCGTCACCATTTTCCCTGAATTTGTTCAGTTTGTCTAGGAGTGTCGCCACATCCTTATAGCCGAAATCCAGCCCCGCCAGTTCAGTCAGGTGTTTTTCGGCCGAATCGAGGTTTTTCAAGTATAAGGCCAGCCGGCCGGCATGATACAGGGCCACTTTCCGCTGCTCGGGCTCTCGCTCGGGCGTTTCGGCCACGGCCCGCTCGTAGTTGCTCATGGCGAGCTTGAACTGGTTGATGGCCTGAAAGCATTGCCCCAGCGAGAGCGAAATGACCCCTTTGCGCTTGGTGTCAGCGCCGGCCAACTGATACATCTTGATCGCTTCGGCGTAGTTTTTCAGACGCTGCAAGCGCACAGCCAACTCGAACTTCAGGCTGGCATTGTCGGGATACCGGTCCGAACGGCTGCGGTAAACCTCGAGCTCGGTTCGATTGAGCCCTTCGTTCATTTGCCGCCACAGGTTGACGGCCTCTTCGGTTTTTTCCGCCTGCGCCCGCTTCTGAGCAACCTCGAGCTGTGCGCGTGCGCGGCGCAATTGCACATCTTCCAGACGCTCGCGAATCGAGATTTCTCCGCCCGCGGCGGCGAGCGCTTTCGTGAGTACCTGTTCGGCCTGTTCCAGCCGATCGTGGCGCAGGTGCAGGTCTGCCAATTCCGAGTAGTTGGCAAGGTTCGTGGGGTCTTTGCCAATCGCCTTTTCCAGCTGTTGTTCGGGCGTCAGCTTCGGCGCGCCCATACCTTGGCGATCGGCTTGCTGATTCTTGTCGACCATCACTTCGGTACTGGATTCGGCATCTTCGTAGCCGCCGCGATGGATCGTCTTTTCGACGGTCAGGTTGGCGATCGCCCGGCTGGCCTCTTCGTCACGGCCCGAGGCCTTCAGCACGCGCGTCCAACAGACGATCGCCTGGTCGAATCGCCCCAACCGCCCCAGCGCGCGGGCGTTCAATCGATTGACGTCGGCATCCGCGATATCAACGTCCAAGGCCAGCTTCAGGTAGGCCAGTTGGCATTCGTCGAATTGCAACTGCTCGCAGGCATTCCCCATCGCTTTGAGCGTGGCAAGATCCCACGGATTGAGCTTGAGCATCTCCATGCCATTGGTGATCACCCCGACCCAGTCCTTTTGCATGCCGGTCTTGGTGATCGAACCTTTGACCGTGGCCCCCTTGAGGCCCGCGAGTTTGCTCCCTTTTTTGTTGTTGTTATATTTTTTTTGCAGATTACCCAGAAAGTTCTGCGTGTAGATCAGGTTGCCGGGATCCCCTTTCACGCATTGCGTGAACAGCTCTGTGGCGTAGTCGTAGTTGCCTCCGGACGCGCTTTTGCTGCCATGCTCGAAGCACTGCTGCAAGCGGCGGCGCTTCTCGGGAGACATCGGCTGGGGGCCGGGTTTTGGCGGTTGTTCGGCCATCGGCTGCGTACGCGGGAAAGTGCGTGCCAGGGAACGTGCTTGTGTCGAAGGGATTATACGGAGGATCGGCTTCTCGGTCGTTCGGGGTCCCCTGGCCCATCAGTGCCCGGAGAAAAAATCCGCGGCTGCCGCTCTACGGCAACGAGATCTGAGCCGATACGACTGGGACGCCCGCTCCCCACGGCCTAAGATCGACATTAGGTGGCGGACGTCGTCCCCCATTACTGCTCGTTCTATTCTAGCAACACGTCCCCACGACACAACTTGCAAGCATGGCCCACTCCACAGTAGCTACGGCTGGCAAGGTCTATCTCGTCGGCGCCGGACCGGGCGATCCGGGGCTGTTGACATTGCGCGGGGCCGAGTGCCTACGGCGAGCGGATTTGGTGCTGTACGACTATCTCGTTAACCCGCACGTGCTCGTGCACGCGTCACGAGACGCCGCGCTCGAATGCCTGGGTCGCCACGGTCACGGGCGAATCATGTCGCAGGACGAAGTCAACCAGCGCATGATCTCTGCCGCGCAGGCCGGCCAGACGGTGGTGCGGCTTAAGGGGGGCGATCCCTTGATTTTTGCCAGGGCGACCGAAGAGTGCGCCGCGCTTACTGCCGCCGGGGTTTCCTTCGAAATCGTCCCCGGCATCACCGTTGCCCTGGCGGCCGCGAGTTATGCCGGCGTTCCCCTCACGAGCCGGGACGTGGCGTCGGCTGTGGCGCTGGTAACAGGTCATGAAAATGACGACAAGCAACAGCCTGCGCTGGACTACACGGCACTGGCCACGTTTCCCGGAACCCTGGTCTTCTACATGGGCATTACCAAAGTCGAGTCGTGGAGCGGAGCGCTTGTGCGCGGCGGCAAATCGCCCCAGACTCCGGTCGCGGTGGTACGGCGGTGTAGTTGGCCCGACCAATCGACGATCCGTACCACGCTGGGTGAAGTGGCTGCAGTGATCCACGATCAAAAAGTGCGGCCGCCAGTCATCACGATCGTGGGGGATGTCGCGGCGGCAGAGCCCGTCGCCGAGTGGTTTACGGAACGGCCCTTGTTTCGTCAGCAGATTATGGTCACTCGGCCCGAGGCGCAGGCCGATACGCTCTGCGCACGACTGATCGAACTCGGGGCCGACGTGATCGTGCAGCCGGCGATCCAAATTACTCCGCCAGCGGACTGGGCTCCGGTCGACGCGGCGCTGGCCCGGATGCCCGATTACCAGTGGTTGGTTTTCTCAAGCGCCAACGGCGTCAAGCATTTGCTCGATCACGTCCTGGCCCATGGAGATGTCCGCCAGCTGGCCGGCGTGAATCTTGCCGCCATCGGCCCCGCCACCGCCGCCGAGCTGGCACGATATTCGTTGCGCGCGCAACTCGTTCCGCCCGCCTATCGGGCTGAAGAACTAGCGCAGTCGTTGGCAGACCGTGTACGTGGCCAACGCGTGCTATTGGCGCGGGCCAGCCGCGGACGGGAAGTCCTGGCTGAGCAATTGCGGACGGCCGGAGCCATTGTCGATCAGGTGGTCGTCTACGAAAGCCGCGACATCGTTCAGCCCGACATGCACGTGCGCGAGGCGCTGGCCGCCGGGCAGGTAGGCTGGGTGACGGTCACAAGCTCGGCGATCGCCAAGTCTTTGGCCGCCATGTTTGGCCCGGATCTGCGGCGAGCACGTCTGGCTAGCATTAGCCCCATTACCAGTCAGACTCTGCGCGAGCTGGGATTTCAAGTCGCGGCCGAGGCGAGGCAGTTCACGACCGAGGGCCTGATCGAGGCCATCTTGGCTCCCTGACCCGCACAGTCTGCCACCAATGGGCAGCCGCAGCCGGCACATCTGGCAGACAGCCCTGCGGATGGTAGACCACGCGTGTTTTGCCCGCTTTGCCACGCGTGGCATTTCCTTCGAGTCGTGATGCTGTCATTGCCGACGATTCTCTTGGCGGAATGATTTCTTTCGATTGTTCGACAACAAGGGACCGGATATGTCGTTGCCGCATTCGCCCGCCGTTCTGCTACTTTCTATCGCGACCGACGCTGCTACCCACACGACCGCGCCCCAGCGAACCTGCGAGGAGTCTGTCGAGGGCTTCGCCCAATTTCTGTCCGAATGTGGCTTGGCAGCGACCTGGATCAGTCATTCCCCGGCGGATTGGCCATACTCCGCAAAGGTCTCTCCGCAGCGCGGGCGGCAAGAACTGGCCCTCTGTGCGGCTCGTGGTAGCGATACGATCGTGGGACGTCAGTCATTGGGCGAGGAACTACGGCGACAGATTGTCCGTTTGCGCGCCGCCGGGTGCGGTGCAACCACCCTCTTCGCTGCCGACAACCTGTCGACTCAGCAGCACGAGCTACTGGCGAAATATGGCGTCACTGCCGTCTGCGCTATGGGCGACACCGGCACCCTAGCTCGTCCATCAGCTCTCCGGCTGGCGAATCGCTGGTTGCTGCCGATGGCCGCGCGGTCGTTGACGTTGCCGCAAAAACTGCGGTGGGGGTTGTGGCAGATGCCCCAGGGCGTACACCTGGCGCGTGAAGGCGCCCGGCAAGTGCGAAATTGCATCGACCGCACCGTCGCCGAGTCTGGCATCACGCATCTGCACGTCGACCTGATGGCGATCAATAATCAGGGCTCGCGCGCCTTCGACCAGGTAACGTCCGTGCTCCGCCAGGTAGCGTCGTATGCCGATCGTGGTCGCCTGCGGGCCCAAACGATGGGGGAAACAGCCGCTCGACTGTCTCGCCCGAAGGTCACGGTGCCCGCGTGTTCGATCTTGCGCAAAGCGGCTGCTTGATTTCGGGCGTATTGGCTCAATGTCGGGACGCGTCGCGGGCTGGCAATTGGGCCGGCGTCTGTGAAGCTGTCTGGCCGGGTGTGCGTCGCACCGTTAGGGCAATTCCCGCATCGTCGTCCAGCTGATATAGCCGAGGATGCCGGCGGCGATCAAGAAGCCAATATCCATGGTCTTGCTTGCCTGACTAAACGGGAACTTCAGGGCCAAATCCAGCCCGAAGACCAGGATAAGCAAGATCGCGACGACGATCCCGCTGATACTGAGGGCTTTGGGCATCTGGCCTATTCCTGTTCGGCTAGCGTCGATCATGGCTGAACCCCCTAGTATAGTTCGCCATTTGCCGCTGTCAGCAGACCGATCAGCCCCCGTCCGAGCCTCCTTGTGCCGCTCGGCAGGTCCCTGCGCGGGGCTATTTCTGCAAGATTAGCTTGCCGCTGCGGGTAATGCGCAGGCGGTAGTATTGGCCGGAATGCTCAATCAGCACTTCTTGACGGCCATTAAGTAGCTCGTGCGAACGGACCACCTGCAAGCCAAATTGGCTCGGCCCTGCATCCGGTGGGTTGCTGAGCGGGGGCTGTTTTTCCGGGTGATCCATATCGACACCACAAGCTCGAAATAGGGTGGAAATGCCACCTGAGTTTGCTGGTTATAATGATATTGAGTCTCATTGTCAATTTATAAAAATAGATTGATGCGATACAAAGTATTCGCGTGGAACGCGTTATACGATGTGGAGCACAACTGCTTGCATTCACAATAGGTTTTGGTAACATCCGTTATTGATACTGAGTTTCAAATAGAGAGCTCAGCCAGCTAGGCTCACGCCTTCGCCAGCCATTGCTCGGTCCTGTCCAGTTGGTCTCCCAGAGGGGCCGCGGACTTTACCGCAGTTGCTGCTGCGAAGGAGTGAGTTCATGTCGTGTTGCACGAACAGGTCCGCCCAGGTGTTGGCGGCGGTGATCCTGACGGTTTTGCCGGCCCAACGGGCTTGGGCCGATTTCAACCTCCCCGCCGGCTGGAATCGTGGATCTACGGACACCACGTACCAGCAATGGGAGACATTCACGTCAACCGACGGGAACCCGCCCAATCTGCCCGACGTGGGGCTTTTCAACCCCAATGCCCCCTCAGGAGCAGGACTTAACGTCTACGACTCGTCGGGCACTAGTCTGATCACGAGCGACGGCAATATCTACTCGTTCTCGGCCCCGACCGATATGCATGTCGTGGTACCGAACTATGGACTGGGCAGCAATTACACCACCGTGCTTTTAGTGCAGACGCGCACGCAAGGGTCTGAACTCGACTACGGAGACGTAGCGATCGGCGCGACGCATCCTGCGGTCACGCAAGAGTTGATGCGGCAGCCGCTGTCAACTCCCTTCGGTGCGGCCTATATCGTGGACACCGCATTCACCTGGGTCTTGCCCGGTAACGCGGCGAGCTACCAGATCGATTTGCCGGCCGCGTCCACGTCAATGAGTTTCGATCGTGCCGCGGTCGACACCCTGACGGAGCTAACAGGGGACGTCACGCGCGACGGCATCGTCAACGGGCTCGATATTTCGAACATGGCCTCGAACTGGTTGCATACTGGCGCCGTTGGCGCGCTGGCCGGAGACGCCAACTTCGATGGCATTGTCAACGGTTTAGACATCAGCGCCGTCGCCAGCAATTGGTTGCACTCCTCGACCACTGGTGGAGGCGCTGCCGCCCTGACCGCAGTGCCAGAGCCCGGCACGCATCTGCTGGCGAGCGCCGGTGCCATGATTCTGGTTGTCGTTGCAAGAGCCACGAAACGGCGCACCGCGCGAAGATAATGCCGAACACAGTTTGCGATCCTTGTCTTGGACACGAGCGCGCTTCAAGGGAATTTGAACCGTCACCAAAGCACCGACCGAAGTTACGTCCCCACAACTATGAACAGAAATTCCTTTCCAGTTAGGCGGCGCATCACGCCAGGCTTCACGCTCGTCGAGTTGCTTGTGGTGATCGCGATCATCGGCATTCTGGTGGCGATCCTGCTGCCTGCTGTGCAGGCGGCCCGTGAATCTGCCCGGCGCACCCAATGCACGAACAACCTGAAGGAAATCGCCTTGGGGTTTCACCAATTCAATATGTCGCAGCGTGTGCTCCCCAGCACGATGGATGCACAAGGCCTGAGCGCCTTCTTCAACGTTTTGCCGTATCTCGAACAAGAAACGCTGTACAACCTCTATGTTCGTAGCGGTACGTTGACTACCGCTCAAACTGCACAAAATACCAGTGTCACATCCACGCCACTCGCGGTCTTCCGTTGTCCATCGATGTTGATTTCGGATGCCGCAATCCAGGTCTACCCCGGCTGGGGCAGCTATGCGGTCTGCACAGGGAGCGTGTACGGTCACTTCATCAATCAGGCGGCCGCCGGATATGACAACGGAGCCATCATCGATCTGACGAAAGGTAACACCGAAATCGGTGTGATTACGACCCAAGATGGCTCGTCAAACACATTTTTGGGGGGCGACCTGAATTTCGGGCTCACGAATTTTACCAACGGCGGCGCCACCGAATGGGCGAGCGGCTATCCGTTTTGCAGCACGGCAACAACCTGTGGAGTCTTCAATAGTACGCGCATCGTGATAACGAACACATTTTACGAGTTGAACACCTTTCGCAGCGATCATCCGCGCGGCGTGAACATGGTGATGGTGGATGGCTCGGTCCATTTCGTTCCCGATACGACGTCTCCCGACGTGCTCAACCTATTGGCGCAAAGAAATGACGGGCTTCCCATTGAATCCTATTAGTTTTCCGTACGCGTGGATCGTGATTGCCACGATGACGATCGCCTTACCCGGTTGCGGCCCTACGCACACTCCCATGCACGGGCAAGTTACGCTCGACGGACAACCGTTGGACGAGGCTGCCATTTTGTTCGTACCGCTGGATAAGGGGCGAAAAAAAACGGGCGCCGGCGTTGTGCAGGGAAGTTACGAGTTGAAGGCTGAAGACGGCCTGTTGCCAGGCAAATATCGCGTGGAAGTTGCAGACAATCCACCGCTGACTGGTTCACATGACACGACTGGCAATAAATCCGCAACCGCGGTCAAGCGACGCGTCATACCAGAAAAATACGCGCGAGAATCGCCGTTGTTAGTGGAAGTTGATGGGCAATCCGGAAGTGCGTCGCGTGAATACAACTGCGATCTGAAAAGCGGACGATAAATGCTCGCGTACTTGCGATTTGTCGCAGAATCGGCAATGTCGCGTCGTTGTACGGTGCGAGGCACCATGCTTTCGCCGATTCCCGTGAACCGCTGCTGCCTGCCCAGAGCTAAATATTTTCGATTATTGTGCTGACCACGAGCCCATAACCCCATTTTGTTTCGGAGACCAAGAATGCAACGTTTAATCCTTTCGACCGCCTGCGGTTTGGCCGCCTTGGTGGCTGTCCCTTTGCCATACGCGTCCGCACATTTTCTTTGGATCGATGTGCCAACGGCTGCGGCAACCGAGAAGCCTGTCGCCGAGGTCTACTTCAACGAAGGACCTACGGCCGGCAGTGCACGCCTGGCAACCAAGATCGCCGGCACAAAGGCATGGCTACACAACGGCAGCGCGGCGACCACGCCGCTTGAACTGACGCTGGTCAAAACCGAAGAAGACGGGCACCTGACAACACCGATCAATGCGTCGAGTCCCTACAGCGCCGAAGCGCAATTCGAGTACGGCATCTTCAAGCACGATGGCGAGGCCATCTTGTTGAACTATTACGCGCAGCACGTGGCCGCGGCCGAAGCTCGCGAGATTTCGGCTCTGACGCGGGCCTCGAGCCTGCCGCTCACGATCGTACCACGTGCCGACGCCGCGGGCTGGATTTGCGAGATTCTATGGGAAGGCAAGCCGGCCGCCGATTGTCAGGTTGTCGTCGATGGGCCCGGCATTGATGCCAAAGAATTCCAAAGCGACGCGCAGGGGCGCGTTCAGCTTCCTGCAGTTCGTGCAGGCAAGTACGCCCTGCGCGCGCGGCGGGTCGAGAATCGCGAGGGAAAAAAAGATGACCAGTCCTACAAGGCCGTGCATCACTATGCGACGCTCACTGCGGTCCTGCCCGAGATAACGGCTGTTGCTGCCGCCCCGGTGCCGGCGACGGCCACGGCGCAGGAAATTCTGACGACGGCTCGCGATGCACGGGCGGTGTGGGATGATTTCCCCGGTTTCTCGGCCGACCTGGTCTTGCGTCAAGGGACTGAGAATCGGACGGGCCGCATCACGGTCAGCGCCGAAGGGGACGTGCAACTAGCGGGCTTCGACGGCATGGAGTTGGGCCGCGTCGAGCAAGTCTTGGCGTCACTGGTGCAACATCGCATGGGGGGCGGCGGACCGACGGGCGCCGTGTCGTTCGTAGCCGAGGAAGCCGAGCACCCCTTGGGACGCATGATCCGCTTCGACGAGGATAAGGATCTGCACAGCGCGTACCGCGTTACCGACGGCGTCGTGACCGAGGTGAATCGTCAGATGGGGCCGTCGCGGTTCACGATCTCGGTGCTCGACGTCTATCGCAATCCGGCGGGTAAGTATCTGCCGACCACGTTCAATGTCAGCTTTTGGGACAAGGATTTCGGCAAGCTGACTTCGAGCGAAACGCACCTGAACCAGTGGCTAGACGTGGGCGGGTTCGACCTGCCGCAGCGGATCGTAATCTTGCGGGCCGAAGACCAGAAGCGGGACGTGGTTTCGCTTTCGTTCGCAAACCACCAATTGCTCTCGGCCGCCAAGAAGAAATAGCACACCCGCTGCGGGCCTTCCGGTGTTCGACAAAGAGAGCGATTGTCGAGACCGAGCCGTTCACGCGCGTGCGCTGGCAGCTTCGGACTGCTACCGCACGCGCGTCGGCAGAATAACCATCGGCAAGCCGACCCACTGCAAACGCCTTTGCAGAGAGAAGGCCGTTTGGTTGTGCAGCAGCCGGTGATACCAGGTGTCTTGCTCGAACAACAACTGGCCGGCGAAAAAGATCACCTTGGGGTATTGCTTGGCGATCGACAGGCATAGTTGTTCAAGTTCGTGGACGGGCTCGGTTCCCACGGCCATATAGCTGGTAGCAGGCATGCCAAGCCGTCGCGCCAAATCGACATACTTGGCCAGCGACTCTTCGGTGTGTTGACGCAAATCCTCGAGCGCCGCGGCGCCTTTGAAGTTGCCAGAGTCAACCACCGCTACCGAGATGAACACCATGTTCTTGAAATGCCCAGGCGCGAAACGCACGGCGTTCAACAGCGTGTGTACGCCCAGCCCGCTGTATCCGCCGACCAGGATGACGGCCGTGGGAAGCTTCGGGTCGACGTCGCCGGCCGTGGCCTGCGGCGGCGCCGAAAGCTGTCCCAGCGTCTCGTCCAGGCGGCGGACCTTGTTGATCACCGTGTCGTAGTGCCGGCGTGTGGCAAAGCACAATGCGACCAGCAATCCCGTCACGCCCAACGTGCGCCAACCGCCCACGTCGAACTTCTCGTAGATCGTGGCGCACAGAATCGAGACGCACATCAGCGTACCGAAGGAAAACAACGCGATGCGACGACGCCACCAAGGGTGCTCGTGGCGTAGTTGCCACCAATGACGCACCATACCGATCATCGACAGCGAGAACGTGAGGAACACGTTGATCGAATACATGATCACCAGCGCCGTGACATCGCCGCCGGTGTAGAGCAAGGCGGTGATCGCCGCGATGCCCATCAACATCACGCCATTGTGCGTGGCCAATCGCTCGGAAAGATTGGCGAACCAATGCGGCATCCAGGAATCGTGCGCCATGTTGGCGAGCACGCGCGGGCCATCGATGAAGCCCGCTTGCGCCGCCACGAACAGCAAGAGCGCTTCGGCCAAAATCGTGACCCATACGAAGGTCGGCCCAGCGAAGCCCGAACTCAGCCCCAGATCGGCTACAAACCGCTCACTGAGGATCTGGTTCATCGTCAGTTGGTCGCTGTGGCGCACGCCCAACAGCAGGTAAGCGATCATCAAGCCGCCGGCCGTGACCGCCAGCGAGAAAGCCATATAGGTCATCGTCCGCTTGGCCGTGGCCACGCGCGGCTCGCGCATGACGGGCATGCTGTTCGAGACGGCTTCGATGCCGGTATACGTTCCGGCGCCCATCGTATAGGCCCGCATCAGCAGGGCCAGCATGCCGAATAGCCCCAGGCCCCCTTCGAGGTTCGTCTGCACCTCACCTGCAACTTCATGGACGACGGTCATTCCTTCGGCGATATGCATGCCGACGCTGCCGAAGATCAGAACGGCATGCGTAATCAGGAAGACGATGAAGACCGGCAGCAGAAATTTTACCGACTCCTTGATGCCGCGCAGATTTAGCACCAGCAACAGGATGATGGCCGCCAATTCGACTTCAATCTTCCAATTGTGAAAACGATTGAATGGCTCAATGCCGAACAACGCATCCCCGGCCGCCGCAATCGACACCGTAACCGTCAGCACATAGTCGACCAACAGCGCGCAGCCAGAGATTACGCCGACGCGCGGGTGCAACAGCTTCGAGGCCACCAGGTAGCCGCCGCCACCGCTGGGAAATTCCTCGATGATGTGCCGGTAGCAAGCCGAGATCACGAAGACCGTAATGATCGTAGCCAGCGACAGAAAAATCGCCAGAAACGCGAAGTCTCCTTGTTCGCTGAGCGTCTTGAATGCCTCGGGCGGTCCATAGCACGACGACGATAATCCATCGGCGCCCAAACCCACCCAGGCCAAGAAGGCCACCAGCGAAACGTGATGAAAGACCGATTGATCCGCCAGGTCGCGCGGTTTGCCGACTAGCAGCGTCTTCACTTTTTCCGGGATCTTGTGGACAGCCGATTCTGCCGGAGCGCCGATCGTCGTCAAGACGGGGCCGTCTTCGGCCGGGGGATCGCCGGCCGCATCGTGCGGCGCCGTGGGCCTGTCGATTTCCGACTCGATGGCCTCGGCGGCCAGATTTGTGATGTCCCCATTTCCGTTGGCCGCGGATTCGGCCGGCGTCTTGGCCGGCGCGGAAGGGTCTCGCTCGGAAGGGGATGGCTGGGGATTTAGAGGGCGTTCGCTCATTGATTCAGCGGCGCGCATCGAACAATCGAAGGCGCGCCGACCTTGGAACCCATCAGGGGAGCATTTCGAAACGATCCGGGGCCCTCGGCTTGGGCAGGCCACGTGACCTGCAACACGCGAGAGAAACCAGTCCGCACTCCACAAAGCGCGTCAAGGACTGGTGCGACCGATCGACTGCTACATAGGGAAATAGACCTGGGTACGATGTATCGCCTCACCCAAGGTGAGGCTTCACAATGTGGGCGACCTCTTGTCGATAGTCCGTCGAACGGGCAGGCGAGTTAAGCCCCATCGACGGAACTTGGCATACCGGTGGCATCGGACGTTTACCACGGCACATTCATTGCGCCCCGCCAGGCGATATTCTGCGTAACCGGGTTTGGATTCTAGCCTCGACTGGCTCGGGCTGCAATCAGAGAGGGTCGGCCGGCAGGGCAAAGGCGGGCATGCCAAGCCCCTTTTCTTGCCATGTTTTCAGCGGTTATCGCCGTCTAGCAGACGACCCAGTCCCCCCAATACAGAACCTTCGTCGCGGCCTCCGCCGCGCTCAGGTGCGGCTGCCAGAACCCGGCCGGCCAGGCGTGAGAACGGCAACGATTGCAGCCAGATGTCGCCGGGACCGGTCAGGGTCGCCAGGAACAGTCCCTCGCCCCCGAAGAGAGTGTTCTTAACGCCGCCGACCAATTGAATGTCGTAGTCCACCGAGGGTGCCAGCGCCACGAGGCAACCGGTGTCGACTTTCAGCATTTCGCCTGCCGCCAGCGTGCGCTGCATCAACGTTCCGCCGGCGTGAACCATGGCAATGCCGTCCCCCTGCAATCGCTGCATGATGAATCCTTCGCCGCCAAACAGGCCGACGCCGAATCGCTTTTGAAAGGCGATATTGATTTGAATGCCGCGGGCCGCGCAGATGAACGATTCCTTCTGGCAGATCAGCTCGCCCCCTAGCTGATCGAGGTGCAGCGGCAGAATCTTGCCCGGATAGGGCGCCGCAAAGGCCACATGCTCGCGCTCATGAGATCCGTTCGAGAACGAGGTGATGAAGAGCGATTCGCCCGTTAGCGCGCGCTTGCCGGCGGTCATCATTTTCGACCAGAAACCCCCTTTGTTGCCAGGGTCGCCAAACAAAGTCTCCATCTGAATCCCAGACGACATGTACATCATCGCGCCCGGCTCGGCGATCACCATTTCGCCTGGATCGAGCGTGACTTCGACGTACTGCATTTCCTGGCCGTAGATCTCGTAGTCGATCTCGTCGGCACTACGCGAACGGGGAGGCTCGGGCGGGCGGGCAGGCCCGCGCAGGGCGTCGACAATCGTGGGAACGTGTCGCGCTTCGATCCAGTTGGCCGTGGTCGGGCCATAGACCATCGCTTCCTGCCCGCCGACTTCGGGCAGCTTGCGCAGCAACTCTTCCAGAGTCATCGGTCCGACCGACTTACCTTCTTGGGCGTAATACCAAACCGCGTTAGCGGGCATGTTTGATCACTCCGTGATTCAGTGGCATGACGGGACAAGTGCCACGACGGCAGACTGTGTCGTTGCCTGGCCGGCAATTCTTAGTACAACGCCGCAGAGAGCTTCCGCCGGAACTCTCCAGCCAGCTCATCGTCCGATCCCAGCACATGAAAAACGTCCACCATCAGTTGCCGCGCTGCCTCACCTTGCCCCTTGCGATCGGTTTGCAACACCGCCAAGGCACGCTCGAGCGCCTCGCGGTACTGGCCGCTGCCGGCCAGAGCGAATGCGAGCTTCATTTGCACTGCCATGTCGAGCGGATTGGCATCGGCCGCTGCCCGTACCGTTTCCAGGTCGCCCGCCCCCCGCGCGGCGCGCCGCAGAACAGACTGCGCCTTCAGCCCCTCGGCTTCTGGCTCTAAAAAGCCTTCCCCCTCCAGGTGCTCGATCTGTTCTTCGGCGTCGTCTAATAAATCTTGTGCCAGCAGGACACGGGTGAGGGCCAGCCGCAGAGGTCGATCCTGCGGCGCCAATAGGATTGCTGCGCGCAGCTTCTCGGCCGCCGCCGCCGGGTCGGCCTGTTCCAAACGCATGGCCTCACCCAGCAACTTTTCGGCTTCGCTAGGCTCCAAGGATTGCAGCCACGCGCGCAATTGCTCCTCGGGCATGACCCCGACGAACTGATTGACGAGTCGCCCGTTGCGGACCGCGAACACGGCCGGGATCGACGAAACGCGTAGCTCGCCAGCAATGGTCGGCGAAGAATCGACGTTGATCTTGGCCAGCAGGAATTTACCGGCCGACTCGTCGGCCAGCTTCTCCAGCATCGGTCCCAACTGTCGGCAAGGGCCACACCAAGGAGCCCAAAAATCAATGACAACCGGCAACTCGGCCGAGCGTTCCAAGACTTCCTTATCGAACGTGGCATCCGTGACTTCGATTGTCCACTGTGAGGACGGCACCATGACGAACTCCTAAAGGCTTGCGGCCAATCCTCGGACGCCTGCTAGTTCTTCTTTTTCAACACGCCACGCTCTTCGAGCCAGGTGGCGAGACACTCAGGCCAGGTCGACAGTACAGGATTGTTGCGGGCCAATCCCACACCGTGCGGGCCAGTTTGATAAACGTGCAACTCGCCCGGCACCTTCGCGCGGCGCATCGCCTCGTAGAACATGATGCTGTTTTCCGGTGGCACGGCCGTGTCCGCGGCCGTATGGAACAAAAACGTCGGCGGGGTGCGGGCTGTTACTTGCGTCTGGTTGGAAAGGCTGGCCACCAGGGCGGCCGGTGGATTCTTGCCCAGCAGGTTCTCGCGCGAACCGCCGTGGGCAAACTCCCCTTCCAGCGTGATCACAGGATATGCCAGGACCGCGAAATTCGGCCGGCAGCCGACGCGATCGGTCGGGTCCTTGGCGTCCGCCTGACCATCGTCGAAATGCGTGGCGGCAGTCGAGGCCAGGTGGCCGCCGGCCGAAAAGCCCATAATGCCAACTCGTTCGGGATCGATGCCCCATTCCTTGGCATTGGTACGCACCACACGAATGGCTCGCTGCGCATCCGAAATTGGCATCGGATGATGATAGCGCGGCGCGAGTCGATACCGCAGCACGAATGCGGTGACGCCGTATTCGTTAAACCACTGGGCCACTTCGTGCCCTTCGTACGTCATAGCCAGATGACCGTAGCCTCCGCCGGGACAAACGATGACGGCTGCTCCGCCCGCCTTATCGGCCGGCGCCTTGTGCAGCCAAATGCACGGCTTATCGACGTCTTCGTTCCCGACCGCGCCGGGTGCGCCGGACGGCCAAAGCAAAATCTGCGGCGGTTCGTCGGCGTTACATCGTGCCACCACGCCCCAGGCGACGGCCAGCGAAAACATTGCTTGCAAAAGGAAACTACTTGTCGAGTTCATGGTGTGATCCCAGGCTGATGGAAAATTCGGATGGGGCGTCGCATGTTACGGCTTCTCGGCATCTCGCGCTGCCGCCCCGTCAAAGCCGATCAGCCAACGGGCCGAGGGATCGTCGGGCGAATGGTCAAGCGCGAGGAACGTCAATAGATCGATTAGCTCCTGCGGCTTCAACTGTTTGTCGATATCTTCCGGCATCAAGGACAGCTTACTCGTTTCCATCTGCGCAACCTGCGCGCGGGGAATTGTTTCGGTTTTACCCCCTTGTTGCCTGAGAACGATGCGCTCGGGGCTATCTTCGTCGAGTAGCCCGGTGAGGATGCGACCATCTTCGGTAACTACCGTGCGGGCCTGATAAGCGGCCCCGATGACCAGACTCGGATCCAGCACGTTCGATAGCAGCTGCTCATAGGAGCCACGACCGTTGACCGTTATGTCCGGGCCGATGGTCTGCCCCTCGCCGTAGATCTTATGGCAGTTGCCGCATGTCTTTTGAAAGATGACGCGGCCGGCCACGGGATCCCCCACGGTCGCACGGACCAACTGGCGGGCACGTTTGATCGTTTGTTCGCGGTCGGGGCTTCGTTCGGTGCGAACCGTTCCCCACAATCGCGTTACCTCGGCCTGCAGCGACTCGTCACCGGTGGCCAGCAGTCGACGGATTTGATTGGCATCGATGGCGCTTGCGGGCAACTGTTCTGCCGCGATGCTGGCCATCAGTTTGCGTCCCCAAGCGGGGCGACCGGCCAAGAGCACAATCACTTGCGGTTTCAATTCGGGTTCGAGACTCGGATAGGCCCGCAGTGCCAGATCGGCCACGGCGTCGTCGTCCAACCTGCCCAGCAAGGCGAGCACGCGCCGCCGCAACTCGGCCGATGCGCCATCGCGATCGACCAACAAAGGCTCGGCTAGCGTCAGCAGCTCGTGATCCTTGGCAGCCACGAGCGCCGCGAAAGCTTCGCCACGCACCGTGTCGGAATGGTCCGTAGCGACAAGCGCTCGGCGGACCGTCGGCAAAGGCGATGGATCATGCCAGCTCACCGCCACTAGCGCCACGTCAAGATAGAGCGGATGATCGACCCCACGGTCCAAGACCCGCTTCATGAACGCCTGACACTCCGCGCGTAAGAGTTCCAGCGGCTTGCCGGCAATTTCGCCGTCCTGGATTTTGTCGGTCAGCGCCGCCAGGCATTGTCGGGCAACCTGGACTTCGACGTCGGTCGGACGTTCGTGCAAATACGTACTGAGTAAATGTGCCGCCGGTGCCGCATCGCGCGCGGCAAAGTCCAACTGTCGGTCGAATGCCCTGGGCACGATCAGCGCCACGCCAGGCGATGTGCGCAGCTCGGGTACCTCGATCGCCGTCAGGAACGACGCGTGCTGGGCCTCTAGCAGCGGGTGCAGATTCTGCCACACAATGCGCGGGATAAGCCTGTCATTCGACGATTGCGCGGCCACGCGCACCAGAACATGAATAGCATCGAGCCCCTGAATCCTCGTCGCCGCGATCGCCACCTGCAGCCGTACATCGGGCGAAGAATCGTTGGCCAATGCCTCGATTTGCGGGACGAGTCCGGCTGATAATTGTGTGGCGTTGCCTGCCGCGCGAACACCCCAAGCACGCAGTCCCGCGTCCGAACAGGCCAGCAGCCCGGAGTGGAAGTCCGACGGCAAATCTCCCATTCCCAGTAGCGCCCACAATCCGTGCATGCGTGCGACGCGCGGAGCGGCTTCGTCCAAGACAAGCCGTTCGAGCTTGGGACGAGAATCTGCGTCCGCGCGCTCGCCGAGTAGCCGCTGGGCGAGGTCGCGGAAGTAAATGTTGGGGCTTCGCAGCCGCGCAATCAGTTGATCGTCCTTTTCCTTGGCCAAGTCGAACGAGCTGGCCCGCGGCGTGTTCTGGTAGCGAACGCGATATAGCCGTCCCTTCGCGCGATCGATGCCCTCGGGATCGCGCCCCGCGTCCTGATAACAGTGATACCGGTCGTACCAATCGAGAATGTACAAGCAACCATCAGGCCCCGTTTTCTGCACCACGGGCATGAACCAGGCATCATTAGCGCTGAGAAAATCGGGTTCGCCGTGACCCGTGTATGTCGACCCGTTGCGGTCGAGGGAATCGCAATTGATGCAATTGCCGTGGATGTTTCCCATGTACAGTTTGCGGCGATACTGCTCGGGATAGGCGTCGCTATCGAAATAGTGAATGCCGCAATACGCGGCTTGTTGATGCCGGTGCTGGACGATCGATTCGATCTTCCACGCGAAGGGGGGGTACGCGCCGGCCTGGCGATGGTAATAACCTGATTGCACCAGGTGCCAAAGATGGTCGATCACGCAGGCACTGGCGAAGGCGCTTCCTTCGCCATCCCAAGCGATCCCCCACGGGTTGCTCGTCCCTTCGGCAAACAGCTCGAAGCGCCGCGTGCGCGGATGAATGCGAAACATGGCCGCGGTGAAGCGGTATTCGCGATCATCCTGCCGCACCAAGCCGCGATTAAATACTCCGTTGAGACCGTACAACCATCCGTCTGGGCCCCACGTGAGCGAATTGGGCAATTCGTGCGTGTCGTCTCGGCCAAAGCCGGTCACCACGACCTCACGGCGATCCGCACGTCCATCTCCGTCGGTGTCTTGCAGAAAGAGAATATCCGGTGCGTTGGCTACCCACACTCCCCCGGCACCCACGGCAATTCCAGAGGGGATGTTAAGCCCGTCGGCGAAAATGGTGAAGCGATCGGCGCGTCCGTCGCCATCGGTGTCTTCCAGAACCTTGATCCTGTCGCGCCCCGGTCCCGCGTCATGGCGCGGATACTCGACACTCTCAGTGATCCAGATGCGTCCCCGCTCGTCAAAAGTCATGGCCACGGGATTGACGATGTCCGGCTCGGCGGCCACGAGCTCAACTTGAAAACCCTCGGGCACGGTCATTTTCGCGACCGCGTCGGCAGGCGCAAGGGGCTCGCCGGGGGCTTTGTTCTGACCGTGTGGTATCGGCGCGGGAGACGCGGCCACGGCGACCGTGGTCTGCACGAGCGCGAGCAGCAGGACGTTGGCCCTCGACCACAGCAGCAGGCGCGACGTCCCTAGCACAATCAATCCTCTCCCAACGGCGCGGGTGTTGTGTTGGTGAGCGACGAGAGATATGCCAAAAGGTCGGCTGCATCTTGAGCCGTGATGTCCTGCAGGA
>DASXEJ010000150.1 GCA_036490175.1 Pirellulales bacterium
GTGCTGCGAGTTGAGCCCTGGACGCTTTGGCTTCGAATCAACAAGCAAGCCAGGTTCCCCAAGGTCGATGACCTGATCCGGCCCGCCAGCAGCGCAAGTTCACGCCTCACGCTCAGCCAACAGGATGCCATCTTCCTGGCCAACAGCCTGCCCAGTTTGCCATGCGATGATCCGCTCCACGATCCAATCACGATCGAACTCAGCAGCCAAATCGCCATTCGCGCTCGCGGCGAGGGTCAAAGCCGGCCCACCGAGCTTGTTTTGGTCGACTCGAGCTACGCCGGCGAGCCAGTGACGATCAACACGAACCGCAGGTTTTTGGCCCAGGCCCTCAAGCTGGGTTTCCGCGAAATCTGCATCTATAGCCCGAGCTCACCGGCGCTCTGTGACAATGGCAGCCGGCAATACCTGTGGGCATTGCTCGAGCCCTCGGACGCCATCAAGGCCAGCGATGATGCCCTGAGGATCGAGTCGCTAGGTCAGCAAGCGACCCATTCCACCGTTCCATTCAAGCCACGGAGAAAGACCCCCGCCATGCCAGCCAACAAACCCGAAACGCCAGTGGAGCAACCAACGGAGCAGCCTTCCGCCGGAAAAACCCGCCGCCGGCACCTGCAATCAGCCAATCCCATGCCCGGTTCACCCATCGATCAGGCCATCGCGCTGCGAGCTGCCCTACGGAACGCCGCGACCCAGGCGAACGAACTGATCCGCTCTCTCAAGCGGCAAAAACGCCAGACCAAGCTGGTCGCTTCGGCGCTGGGTTCGCTCAAGGAATTGCAGAAAGTGGCCGGCTGAGCAGTGAGAATTCGCACAGACAACGCCACATACCGCTCGAATAGGTCTGTTTCTGGCTCCGCTCGGACAGGAGACCGAGCCCACGAGCAATGCCGCGAGACAGCGGGGCGGGATGAAGACTCGCGCCTCCAGCCCGCCCCTTGACTGCTCGTGCCCTAGATAGCCTGTTGCAATCGTCGTGAAGACTTTGCCGCCGGCTCCAAGGCACCGGCCAGTTTCGCGACTTGCGGGATTAATTCCTCGAGGTGGTCGAGGTCCGGAAGTTCTCGCGATCTTTGGCTGGCCGTTTCGAGTGCAGTGTTGATGCGTTCGAGCTTTTCGAGCAAAGCATTGGCTTGCCCATCGAGTGAACTCAACAACGCCTGCATCTGATGAAGTTCCGCAAAGCACATAACTGATTCTCCGATTTTGAGACGGGCTTTGAGTATGACGGCAACACGCCGAACACCGCGAGCCGGCTGAAAACAAGGTGCTCGACAAGGTGGGGCACTCGTCGGCACTACGAACCGTGTGCTTTGCTTCGCTTCGCATAGCTTTGAACAATCCCCACGACGTCATGCTAGGCCGGCACAAATCGGCTCGTCAATAGGCACGGGATTCCACAAGCCCATATCCCTCCAAGGAGAAGAGCGATGCTCAAACTTAACGTCGGCTTCAACCGCAAGGTCGGCGAGTCGAACTACGGCTCGCGCGGCGCTTCGGTAAATCTGGAGCTGGAACTCGAAAGTGGGCTCATCGGCGACCCCGACAAGCTCAAGGACCGCATCCGGCAGCTGTTCACCCTGGCGAAAACTTCGGTCGACGAAGAGCTGGCCGGTAATACCTCGTCCAACCATGGCACTGGCAACGGCAACACCAGCCAGCCCGCCAATGGCAGCGGGCAGCGGCGCAACAATGGCCGCCACGCAACAGCTAGCCAGGTGCGGGCGCTGCACGCCATCGCCGGCCGGGAGCAACTGGATTTGGCTGCCGTACTCGCCGAACGGTTCAACGTCTCGCAGGCCGACGACCTGTCGATCAACGAAGCAAGCGAGTTGATCGACAGCCTGAAGGCCCAGAGCAATAGTAGCGGGACGGGAGGGCGGCGATGATTAGCGCCGCCAAGCTCGCGCCCAACGAAACAGCCGAGCGGCTCATGGGCAGGGACTATCTCTCGTTTTCATCGCTATCCCTGTATCAGACCTGTCCGCTGCGCTGGTACTTCAAGTATGTCGCCGGCTTGCCCGAAGAAACGGTTTCTTCGAGCCTCGTCTTCGGCGGCGCGATCCATCGAGCGGTCGAACTCCATTTCAACGAGCTGCTGGCCGGTAACCCGGCGCCAGACCTCGACACTCTGCTCGCCGCGTACCAGACAGGCTGGCTGGACCGGGATCCCGCGCGCGTCCATTTCGGCAAGGACGAAACTGCCGAAAGCCTGGGTCGGCTGGCCGACCGCATGTTGCGGGCTTTTCAAGGCAGCAAACTTGCGGAGCCGGGCGGCAAGATCATCGGCGTCGAAGAGGAGTTGCGCGGGCAGCTCGTTCCAGGGTGCCCTGACCTTTTGGCTCGCATCGACCTGCTCGTCGACACGGGCGACGCACTGGTCATCACCGATTTCAAGACGGCCCGCAGTCGCTGGAGTGCGGGCCACGCTGACGAAGCCGGCGAGCAATTGTTGCTTTATTCGGAGTTGGTCAGGCGACTGGCGCCGGAAAAGTCGATCCGGCTAGAGTTCGCCGTCATCACCAAAACCAACGAACCGGTCGTCGACCGGCTCGCAGTGACCGTTGATCCCCACCGCGTGGCACGGACCAAGCGCGTCATGCAGAACGTCTGGCGTGCAATCGAGGGGCGCCATTTCTTTCCAAGCCCATCGCCGATGAACTGCCCGACGTGCCCGTACCGCGCGCCGTGCCGCGCCTGGACCGGCTGAGCGGCCCGTCGCCAGGGTGACCGGGATCGAAAAACATCCAAAGGAAGCCATTTGATGAAATCGCAAGAATCCTTCCCGTTCGTGATTGCCGCCATTGCCGGCGCCGTGATTGGCTACCCGATCGCCGGCTGGGCAGGCATGATCGGGACCGCAATCGGCCTTTGTTTCGTGCTCGGAGGTCTGGGCGGATCGAGCCAAGGGGCGAAGCCCAGACAGCGGCGGCGGTAACAAGCTGTCAGATGCCGAATGCGACCGTGCCGCCCGCAAGGGCGGCATGTGGTCGCTTTTTTTTAGCAATACACCACTTTCCCCATGTGACCGACAGCTAAACTTCAGCCTTTCGCAGACTCCACTGAGGTGTCCATGATTGCAACGCCAGCCCGTTGCAGCTCTCGCAAGACCCATGGTCCAGGGTGTACTGCGTCAGGCATCGCGGACAGTACGATTGCGCGTCCACCATTCGGACAGGTTCAGCCAGGAGCTCACGCGGGTCGAGCCCAGCCTCCTCAACCGCCATGCGCAAACGGAGTGCTACTCGTTCCTGAAACCATAACAACGCCCGATCCTCGCTCGACGCCACCACCGGGGCCTGGGGTTGCGCGCAGAGTTCCCGAAGTCTCTGTTCAGCAAGTTTACGCAAATCTCGTTGTTGGCAAATAACCGAAGCTACCGCA
The DNA here is from genome assembly GCA_036490175.1 of Pirellulales bacterium. NCBI lineage: Bacteria > Pseudomonadati > Planctomycetota > Planctomycetia > Pirellulales > Pirellulales bacterium. The sequence goes on from DASXEJ010000150.1 coordinate 3,385, forward strand.
ACTGGTTCATAGCCGTCAAAGCAACCGCGCGCAATACTTTCCGCTGCCCGCATGGCGGCTGCTGGAGACAGCAACAACATGACCATGCGAGAAACCGCGATCATCCGTGATCCGCGAATAAATGACCGATACATCGCGCAGTAGTATGCGATGCTGCAAGCCCATATGGCCAAGAAGCTGGCCAAGTAGGTGGCGGCACTCCATGCTCGATTGAGTGCACCAGCGTAGTATAGAGCCGGTCCAACTACGAACGCGTAAATAGCGAAGGCGGTGCATATGTCAGTTAGCGCACGGCGTTCGATTTTAAGACGGCGCAAACGCCCGGAAATCGCGACCGTATCCGTGATGTCCGCAAGCACAGCCTCAGCGGCTTGCTCGCGTTTTGCCGGCGTGGCCCGGCGAACGCAGTCCAATCGAGTAGCAACAAATACGGCCCCCGCGGCCGAGAATAATTTGGCGACTACTCGCCCGTTGATGAGTAGCTTCCGCTCTTCGGTTGTGATCGAGCTGATGGCTTCATACGGAAGCCAAAGGTCATTTCGCCCTCCATTGGCATCCTGAATTCCGCCTCCTGGAACCAGGACGATGCCACGCGCGTCGAAAGGAAGGGGCCACGCACTGCAAACAAATGAGAAAGACCACGGCAGCAGGTTGGTCAAGACCAAGCGGCCATGCTCATTTGCAAGAGGTCCCATTGCTACCGCGGTGCGATGGCGACGCACGCCGCAAACGCACATCGCCGTTTCGGGGATCCAGCAGCTGCATTCTGAGAAGTAGAGTGCCGCCAGCACCAGTAGAATCAACTCGAGGTCAGTAAGCGTATGCGACGCGATCATGCAGCCGGCTTCCCATCCGCTTTGCACTTTCCGGTAAGCAGCTTCCAAAGCCCAGCTAACAACGCCACACAGGCTGCCGCGACCCCTTTACCCGACTTGGCAATCAGGCCGCCGAGCTTAGACAGTAGGCCGGTTTTCGCGGCTGTAACTGTGGCTCCGCCTGTAATCAAGCCAGTTAGCCCATATTGGGCCATGCGATCGCCGGAGCGCCATTCGGCGTACGTATTGCCCGGCGTGAAGCGCACTGTAGAGAGAAGTTGTTTGGCCGCCGGAATGACACTTGGCAGCGAGTCAATGTCCGCAACGAGGACAGCCGACATAATTCCGGTGCGACCGAGAATTTCGGTGCGGTAGTTCCCCGTCACCCCATCGGTTGACTGTAGCTTTATCGCCCAGACTAGATGATTAGACTGGGCGTCGTAACTCGGCGGATGAATCCAGTCGACCACATGAAGCTCTGGCCAGTTGTGTTGGCGGCGTGCGATGTTGCCCGCATCAGTGCCTTCGCGAATGCTTCGCAGTATGGCATCGGCGTCGAGGCTGCCCTTCTCGTTGTCAGGTACGTGTCCGATGTCGTTATAATGTAGATTAAGAAACCAAGACAGGTTAACCGGCATCAGTACACCATCTAAAGTATCATCTGCTAGGTTCTCGTTAATCTCTGCCCAAGTCTTAGCTCCGACCGTGCCGGTGAACTGGAAGCCTGCTGGCACATCAATTGTCGCGTGCGACCCCAGCGATGCGGTGGCTGGGCCCTTGACCCAAGTAATTGTGTTGTAGAGCCGCGATGCGCGCTCTGCATTGGTCTCGCTCGCTTGAGCCGGGAAGGGCATGGACGCAAGACAGAACGCTACGTAGACGCCGAGGGTCAGCACGTTGGCAAATGATAGGACATTCAATTTCAGCATATCACGCATGACCGTTACCCTTTGTGTGTGCTCTCTCACGCTTTGGAAAGTACAACTACTAATGAGCCGCTCCCACAAATCTGCCCGCGAGCGCGCCAATAAATGCTCCAAACATGGCTCCTGCTAGCACGCCCGCATTGAGCCACAGAGCCGCAAGGCTCCCCGTTGCCGAGCCCATGAGGATCCCAGCAATGACGATGGCCAAAATCGGAACAGCGGCTGCCGGTGATACTTCTGGAACGGTAATCGATCCGCCGCCAGCGAGGCCAACTTCCGAGACCGCTCTTAGCTCATCCAAGAGTTTCTCTACCGACGGGTAACGGGATTCCGGAAATGGCAGCAATAGCCGCTTTAGTATGCCGTCGAAATAGGTTGGAACAGACTTGTTGACGGCCGCTGCGTCGGCCCAGGTCCCCGTTGGCTTTCGGCCAGTTAGGGCCTCGTAGAACGTAACTCCCAAGCTGTACTGATCAGCACGTTCATCCAGCCTTGGAGAGCCAATGTGCTGCTCCGGCGCCATGTAATCAAATGTCCCGGGCGCTACAGATGTCATTGTCAGGCCGCCCGAGTCATGTAGTGACTTGGCGATACCTAAGTCGGCGACGATTGCATGGCCATCCGGTAGTAGAAGGATGTTTGAAGGCTTAATATCGCGATGGACGAGACCGGCGCCGTGGATGGCTGCCAATCCTTCGCAGGTGTCAACGAGCCAGCGGAGAACATCTGAATACTTGGGCATTGCCCCTGTCCTTTTAGCCTCGTCTACGACGTCGCGCAAATTCGTTCCCTCGACCCACTCCGTAACGAGGTACAAAATACTGCCGACCTCGCCCTGCCCAATCGGCCTTAGAACGCGTGGGTGGGCTACACTGGTCAATGCCGCATATTCCGCTTGGAAGCGCTGTCGCGCTGAAGGGTCCGCAGTCGCTTCTTGAGGAAGGACCTTGATTGCGACCCGTTTGCCCGTTTTATCCCGCGCAAGAACGAGCACCCCCATTCCGCCGCGAGCGAAGAATCGCTCGATGCGATAATCGTCAAGGGCCTCTGGAAGTATGAGGCGAGGCTTACCCTCGATAACGAGAATTCCTTTGGCGCAAGAGGTGCATCGCGTAGGTTGAAAGGTGGGCTCTGGAAGGACGGTGCTGGCGCACCAGGGGCACTTTGCGAT
>DASXEJ010000151.1 GCA_036490175.1 Pirellulales bacterium
GGAGGTAAACGCGCTTTGCAGATTCCTGGCGTTTCGCAAACGGCGATGTCTTTGATCGATTCCCTTGCAGCTGCCCAATCGACGTCCCTACGGCCCTTTAATCGGAGATAAATATGGCTAAACACAAAAGACCAATCCGTCCGAAGTGGCGGCGACGCCGGCCGGTGGTGGTCACATTGGCAGATGGGCCCAAGGATCGGAGAAGGTGGCGCCGATCGGTCGTCGATTTTCTTTTCCGGACCCAATTTGGGCAGATCCTGTTCGCCTTGATCGTGACGTTGTTCGTATTTCTGACGGTCTTGGTTCTGGAAGCGGACAACGATGACAAGGCAGGAGGTGTTTGGTGCCGGGGCGGGTCGGCACTTCCGGCGATCGCAGCCTCCGCCGATGCCGGCAGCCAGTTTGCCGCACTCATCCTCGACCGTTATCCACGGCGCGTCTACGGCTGCGCAGCCCGCCGGCGTGGCGGGCGCACCAAGGCTGATGTGGAACGCGAGCAGCGTGAACTTCTGGAAAAAACCAAAGCCGAAGTCGATGCGATCGCGGCGGAATTCCACGAACGCATGCCACGTACCCTGGCCAAACGGATCGGCCTGATGTACGCCCGCTATAGCAGCCGCTTTCAATCGTCGGTGGCGGCACAGGTGCGAGCCATGTATGAGGTCGCGGTTCGCGAGGAAACATTCGTACCGCGCGAGCTCGTCTTCTTCGACCTGGCAGTGCGCGGCTATCGCGACAATCGTCCGGGATTGAACGCTTTGCGAGCGGCGCTTAGCAATAAGCAGGGGCATTCGCTCCTGGTATTCGGGACGAATCGACTCTTCCGTAAAGCCCATCGGGCCGTGCGATTCGTCGAAGAAGAGATCGTCGAGTGTGGGATGCGTTGCTTCTTCATCCAGCAAAACATCGACACGGCCGCCAATAAGGACTGGCGGCTGCACCTGATGATTCAAGCGGCAATCGACGAAAACGGCACGAGCATGTACGCCGAAAACATCCGTGCTGCCCATCAAGGAATGTTTTTGCGGCTGGAAGTAATCGGTACATTGCCCCTGGGCTACTGCGGTGAGCCGATTGCCGGCGCGCCGCCGACGCGGCGCGGCCGTCCGCGGTGCCAAATCGTCATCGACAAAGACGAGGCTGCGTATGTCGTCAAGATTTTTGAGTGGTACGTCGTCGATGGCAAGTCGATGGACGAGATCGCGCAGCTACTCAACGATGATCCCAATGCGCCCTCGCCGCCGAAGTCGCTGCACGGCATGTGGACGCACGGCTCGGTCAGGGGCGTCCTTGTGAATGCCCGTTATCGTGGATATTGGGAATACGGCAAGCAGCAATGCCAATACCAATCGAAGCAGGACTATGTCCGGCAAGTCGAACGTGATGAACCGCTGCAAGCAGCATTCTTCGACAAGCTGAGGATTATTTCAGATAAAACGTGGTACGAGGCCCAGGGTCTGCTGCTCAAAGAGAAAAGTAAGCGAGGTCGGAAGCCGAAGGATCCCGAGCGATGTGCCCGACCGAAAGTGCTAAACGGCATCTGGTGGTGCCCCGAGCACGATCGCCCGTTACAGGTCGGCGCCGGGTACGGTTCGGCTATGATCTGCAAACTATGTAAAGCCGAAAAGCGGGAGAAGGAGCCCCTGTATAGCCAACTCGACAGGGACCTTGGCCTGAGACTCACACTCAAGGAGCTGGCGAAGTTTGTCCGAGTTGACGAACGGCTCGTTGGCGACGCCGTTGCGGCCTGCCGGTCCGAGGCTGAAAGATTACAGCGTCCCAATCCGGAACGCCTCGAGCAACTTCGCGCCCTGGTGGCCAGGAAGACACGGGCGATTCAAATCAACCGCCGCAACCCAGGGGAAACGGATGAAGATCAGCGCGAGTCCGACCGCATAGTCAAGGAGCTTCGCGCCGAAAGAACGCGCTCCCAGGCGGAGATTGCTGAGTTGGAAGTTGCGCGGCAACGACACATCGAGATTCCCGACGATGAGCAGATGCGGACATTGCTCGGCAAACTCGAGACGATTCTTGTCGCGGCAGCTCAAGGCGATCTGCCCGAGGATCTGCGCGATATCCGTCGGCTCGTCACCGCGTTGACGGGTGGACGGATCTTTCTATACCAAATGGGAGAACGTCGCCCGAAACTTGGTTGGCTACAAGGGCGGTTCCGCCTTCGACGGCTGTCCTGCCTGGTGCAGTGGGCGACCGGCATCCCGGCTAGCCATGTTGAGGAAGGCATCGAGGTGACGATCGACTATCGGCCGCCCTCACCGCTGGATGCCAAGTCCGACCGGGCCTGGACGCTAAACGAGCAGAAGTTGCTGCATCTTGAGATCGCTGCGGAGCTAAAATGCGGCAAGTCCACGGTGACCAAGCTGCTAAGGCACGCAGCGGCAAGACGCGGCATCCCTTATGAGGATGGCCGCAGCCGCCGTTCAAGTTTGGCGCGCAAACATCGAAAAGCACCGCCGTTCGAGCAGGTTGCCCCCGAGGTGGGGCGCCTCGCGGACCAGGGCCTGTCATTGCGCGAGATCGGTGAGAAGTTGGAGCTCGACCGCACTACCCTTTCCAAGGCCTACAACAAAGACCGAGCGGACAGGGGGCTTCCTCCGCTGGATGGTCGGACTCGTCGCAAACTATTGGGCCTCAAGGATCGGCCGAAGGATGGCGAACAAAAATAGCTGACCTGCTGTCCTTCTTGCTTTTGCAGCCCGGTTCTGCAGTAGCCCTGCCGAACCGGGCCTTTTTATTGGCGCGTGACTCATCGCATCACGCTGCCCAAACCGGCCTGAGGCTATCGGCGCCAGCTCATCTCAATGCGCTCTGGCGGAAAATGGCCGCAATATTGTTGAGCCACGCTCACGGACGACCTCGCGTCTTACTTTGCTTGGAACCTTCCACGAAAGGAGCCGACCCATTCAGAAATCGACCTCGAAGCTCTCGACAGATCTTCCGAAGGTTGTCGCAGACGATGACAGCGCCGGGCGTGCTGAAATAGCCGCAATATTGGGCCGCTTGTTGGCACGATGGTGGCTGCGAGAGAGGGCCGCGGCGACAAAACCTTCGGCCGATGTCGGGACCGCCTCGCAAGCAGATCGCCCGAAGTCTGCCGTACCGGACGGGCGCACACGCCGTAAGAACGTCGACCACAAGTCGAGCAATCCACCCGAGCTCCCGCAGCCAGACGATCCACCGGCAGCAGCATGAGCGACATGTGGAAGAGGTTTCGGGGCTAGCCGGGCCGCGTGGCCAGGCTGGCCCCGGCCATTTATCAGCTCAATCAATTTATGTTTCAACGCGACATACCTGAACCTGCCGCCAACGGACTTTTGGCCCTGACCGGTCTATCCGATCTCAATGCCACTCGGCGCCGCGCGCGGCAGTAGTGAGGCAGTTACGGGCCACGCCACGAGTACGTTCATGCGAGACTATGGCAGTTTCCCTGTAAGATTTGAGGTTCCATTTGCCCTTGTTAGTTATGTTTCGCGGGCGGCCGGTGAAGCGACGCCGGCGCACCCGCGATGGTTTGCTGTTGACTTTTTATTCGGCCACGGCCGGCACCAGCGGTGATCAACTCGCCGTGACCGACGCCGAATGGCAGGCGCACGGCCAAGTCCGGTTCTATCCGGCCGGACAACGGCCTGATTTCCGAAAACTCGCTGCTGAAGCAGCTGAGTAATTCTGTTTTCTTCCTTTTCTCGAAGGGAGTGTTCCATGCTGAAGCGACAGGGTCCTTCTGCGCGCACCGCGCGTGCATACCACTACCGACTTATCCATCGCCACACCCGGCAAGTTGGCCGGCGTTCTGATTCCGACTGGCCGCTGTTGGCCTATCGCATTGGTTTAACTTTTCGTCCGGGTGATGGCAGCGCCACGTTTTTCGACAATTCGCTGCGGCCCATCGGCACGGCTGTGGCGATTGTGCTTTCGTATGATACCGACGGACATGAAATCCCAATTCGTGGCTATCGTGCCCGGCTAGGAACGGACGGCCGTGTACGCTACGGGCTCAACGGCGATCGGGAGTTTTGCCATGATGGCGGGTTGCGACCGGCGTTTAATGCCGCGGGCCGGGCGATCAACGTTCGCCGCAACGAGTCGCTGGCGGATCTGTTCCTGCGGATGGATGACGCGTGCTGGCAGCGGCGAGCGGAATTCGAGTCGCTGCTGGCGATCCCTCGCCTGCCGCGAATCATGCTCGGCTTTGCCCCGCAGCAGCCGCCCGAGTTTGAGGTCACTGACGGTCTGAAGCGCTTGGCTGCCCGGCGGCTGGACATTTCGCCAGCTCGTCTGGCAAGCAATCCGCCAATGCTTGTCGAACGATTGCTTGAGCAGACATGGGAAGGTGTATTGCAGCCGCCGGGTTCGCCAGGCAATCTGACCGACCTGCTGCTGCTCGACGCCGAATACTGCAGCCAAGCGCATCGCGCGCTGCGGATCTTTGAAGATTTCCGGCAGCTTATCGGCGCTTACACTTGGAATCCAGCTCGCGCCGTCGAGGTTTTTCGCATGGATAATCCAGCGCCCGCCGCGCTGGCGAGTTGTGGGATTGATCCAACGGCTGATTTCGAGCAAGCCATTCCGTCCGAGGTCGTCGATCAATTGGAAGGGCTAATGCGCACCGCTGTCGGTGAACACGCCGCCCGTTTCAGCCAAGAAGATCTGCTCGATGCGGTAATCAGCCCCTTCAAGCCGCTGGCTGCGGCCTCGGAAGCGTTGAGCGCGGCTCGCGTGAAGCTTCAGCCGTATTGGTCCGAATGCACCACCGACGCCGATCTGCGGCAGGCTCTCCGTTCACCAAAGGATGGCCTGCGTGCTTCGGGCGCCTGTCGGATCCAAGTGCTTCGGACTCGGTCTGTTCCAGAGCCTTTTTCCTTTTCAGCGGCTGATCTCGAGCGTCGCGCCGAAATCGATTGGCGCGTCCATCAACCGTTGCCGGTCGAATCTTCGGCCGAATCGTTTACCCAGCTTCAGTTGTGCTCCTGAAAACCGGAGGAATTCATCATGTCCACCGCGGACAAGCGGCAGAACTTTGAGACGCTCTGCCGCGCGGTACAAAACCGCGACATTGCTCTACTTAACTGCCAGCACAGTACAACCGGCGAAATGATCGCCGTGGTTTGCGCCACGAACCGGCTGGAGAACGGCTTGCTTGAGTTCATTCCTCTGGCGCGAATGCTCGATGCCAACATGGGTGAATTCCTGTGCAAGTGCGTCTCCACTGATCCACCGGGCAATCCCGAGCTGAATTGATCGAATACCAGCCTCGGCCCGGTAATAACCGAATCGCCCCAGACGGCGCTGCCGCCCGGCAGCGCCGTCTGGGCACTTTTTCTTACGTATCGGACGGTCTGTGGAGCACCAGTCCGGGAAAACCCGCACATTTCTGCGCCGGGCAGCCCGTATCCGTGGCAGATCTCGGCAGTATCGGCTGGTTCGGCAGCTCGGTGTTGCGGTTGTCTGGCTCTTTCGCCACCTGCGGCCCGACGCTGCCTGGACAATTTAGCGGTTGGACGTTTTGCGTCCGGGCCTATCGGACATATTATATCCGGATATGGCCGAGCCGATCGTCGGCGGCCAAACCAAAGGATCAAGGAATTTGATGACGGCCTAAGTTGGGCCATGTACCACACAATTTGAACTGACGCGTGCGTCAGAACTGCTTCCCGAGAAACCGCCAACTTGAGCTTCGGCTCATGACCAAAGAAGCAGCAACTGTGCCGCGCCCCGAAAGGGGCGCTGGCCAGGTGCTGTTCTTTGGTGCCCCTTGGCGGGGGTCTCGGGAGCGGCCTTGGTTCAGCGCTCCGTTTTTTTTTGCGCACTCGACAACAGTCGTTGGCGCAACGACGGGGCAAACTCCACTAGCTCGGCTTGAGCCACAATCATGAATCAACTGCTGACACCCAACCAGATTATTCAGACCGAGACATCGCGGTCGCCTTGCCGTATCGAGCGGTTCTTGGGAGGGGGCGGCCAGGGCGAGGTGTACCAGGCGAGCTTGGCCGGACGCGCGGTCGCGGTGAAATGGTATTTCTCCCGTACCGCGACACCCCAGCAGCGCTGGCTACTGGAAGACCTGGTGCGCCGGCCGGCGCCCAACGAGCGGTTCCTATGGCCGATCGAGTTGGTGTCCGATCCGCGAACGCCCGGCTTCGGCTACATCATGGGCCTTCGCGAGCCGCGTTACCGCGGCATCGTCGCCCTGATGAAGCGGAAAATCGAGCCGAGCTTTCGCACGCTGGCCACAGCCGGCTTTCAACTGGCTGACAGCTACTACCAGCTCCACGCCGTCGGTCTTTGTTACCGGGACATTTCTTTTGGCAACGTGTTCTTCGACCCAATCGCCGGCGACGTCCTGATCTGCGACAACGACAATGTCGCCATCAATGGCGAACAGAGTGGCGGTGTCTTGGGCACGCCCAAGTTCATGGCGCCTGAGGTGGTGCGCGGCCGGGCAAGTCCCAGCCGCGATACCGACCTGTATTCGCTGGCGGTCCTGCTCTTCTACATGCTGATGGTTCACCATCCGCTGGAAGGCAAACGCGAATCTCAGATCAAATGCCTGGATCTGCCGGCGATGACCAGGTTGTACGGCGAAGATCCGGTTTTCATCTTTGATCCTGAGGACGAATCCAACCGCCCCGATCCTGACTTTCATCGCAACGCGTTGGAATACTGGCCGATCTATCCGCAATCGATTCGCGATTTGTTCGTGCGGTCGTTTACCGACGGCATTCGGCGGCCGCAGCAGGGACGCGTCAAGGAAACCGAGTGGCGCGCCGCCTTGGTTCGGATGCGAGACCTGGCCGGCTACTGCCCTTGCCAGGCGGAGAATTTTTACGACCCGGAGCATGACGGGACCGCCGGCGATCGGCTCTGCTGGGCTTGTCGGCAGCCACTGCGCTGGCCTTTTCGCCTCGCGATCGGCAAGCGCCAGATCGTTGTGCTCAACCACGACACCAAGCTCTTCGGTCACCATCTCGACCCGCAAAAGACTTTCGACTTCTCGGACCCATTGGCCGAGATCTCGCGACATCCAACCGAACCGGGTGTTTGGGGCCTGAAGAATCTTTCTTCAAACAAGTGGGTTGCAGCCAATGCTGAAGGCGTGCTGGTCGACGTGCCGCCGGGAAAAAGCGCGAAGCTCGCCGGCGGAACGACCGTCCAATTCGGCACTGTGACTGGCGAAATCAGCTACTGACCATTTTCCAGCGCGAGATTTTTGTCTCCTGGCAAGCTATGAGGATGAAAGCCATGAATCGACGACCCGGCGGCGAATTGGCGGCTCGACAACTACACTTCATTTGGATGGTCGATTGTTCGGGATCGATGGGCGCTGACGGCAAAATCGAAGCCCTCAACAACGCGGTCGACGAAGCCATTCCGCACATGCGCGAAGTAGCGGCCGAGAATCCCAACGCGCAGCTGATGGTGCGCGTGGTCCGGTTCTCCAACGGAGCCCAATGGCACGTCTCGCAGCCCACGCCGATTGACCAGTTTCAATGGACTCCCTTGTCGGCTGACGGCGTGACCGACCTTGGCAAGGCGCTAGCCGAAGTTGCCGAGCAATTATCGGTAGACAAGATGCCGCCGCGAGCGTTGCCGCCCGTGCTGGTGCTCTTGTCCGACGGTCAACCGACCGACGACTACAAGGCGGGCCTGAAGAAGATGATGGACCAGCCGTGGGGCAAAAAGGCCGTGCGCATCGCTATTGCCATCGGCCAGGATGCCGATTTCGAGTGTCTGCAAGCGTTCATTGCCAATCCGGAGCTGAAGCCGCTGGCCGCCAATAATGCCGATCGCCTGACCCAGCTAATCAAATGGTCTTCGACGGCGGTGGTGCAGTCGGCATCGGCGCCGGCCAGCCAAGTTGCCGGTTCTAACGGGCCGGTCGGGAATGTGCCCATTCCCGAGCCGCCGGATCCGGCGAACCTGCCAGCCTCGGCCCAAGACGTCTGGTGAGCGAAAGCCGGGCGGCATGCGCACGGTGGGTGTTCGGTACAGGATCACTTGACGGGGTAATCGCCCGTGAAATTGCTACCCAAATGGTTTCGACGCCGGAAACCGTTGCCGGTTCCTGAGGCACAGCCGAGCGTTCCAACCGAGCCGCCGCGGAAGGTGCTCTGGCACGCGCTGTGCGAGACCGTTCGAGGCTCAAGCCACGAACGATTGGGTTTGCCTAATCAAGATGCGATCGGCTGGTGGCCAGCGGAGCCTGATGCGGACTGTTTTGTATTGACAGTGGCCGACGGCCACGGAAGCAAGAAGAGCTTTCGAAGCGACGTCGGTGCTCGTCTGGCAGTCGAAACGGCACAGGCGGCATTGCGAGAATTGCTTTCCGACCCTGGCGCTGTCGATCCGAGTGCGGTCAAAAGGGCGCTTGACGAGCGGCTGCCGGTGGAAATCGAGCGCCGCTGGAAGACCGCCGTGCAAGAGCACGTCGCAGCCCATCCGTTGTTCGTCCGCGAAGTGGCTCAACTCGATGCCCAGCAAGGCGAAGGAGCAAGAAAGGCCGTCGAAGAGAATCCCATTTTGGCCTACGGTACGACGTTACTGGCGGTTGCCGTCCACGAAACCTTTGTCGCGTGCCTCCAGTTGGGCGATGGGGATATTCTCGTGGTCGGCGACGATGGAGCCGTCAGCCGTCCCATTGCCGACGACCCACGGCTATTCGCCAATGAAACCACCTCTCTCAGCGGTGATCAGTCGTGGCGTGATTTTCGCGCGAGCTTTCAATCGCTGGCCGGGCGTCCGCCGGCGCTGGTGATGGCCTCCACCGATGGTTACAGCAACTCGTTCCGTTCGGCTGAAGACTTCGAGACGGTCGGCCCGGACTTTCTGGATTTACTGAGAACCGAAGGCGTTGCCGCGGTGCGCGAGAAACTGCCGATCTGGCTGGCGGAAGCGTCTCAGAAGGGAAGCGGTGATGATGTCACCGTAGGAATTCTGTTCTTAGCAGTTCCGCACGGGCATGCGCCTATTCGCCCCGGCGCCGATGAGCACCCCGTATCGGCCAGCCCGCAAGAGAACGAATCGCCGGCGAAAGCCGACTAAAAACCGGTAGGCCCGGCAACTCGGCCGGTCTGAGTTCGAAATGAACGCCAAGCTAACATCAACAGGCGATGCCCGGACGATTCTCGTCGGCTTGGTGAGCGAGTATGGGCAAGAGATTGCCAGAGAACCGCGGCGATTGGAGGGACTCCTGCGAGATTTGTGTCCTGCTTCTCGGCGAGAGATTGCCGCCTTGACGGCGGCCTTGAAGGCACCCGTCATTCACGACCTGTCGACGCTTCGCACCCAGATCCCGCCGCCGATCCTCGTG
>DASXEJ010000152.1 GCA_036490175.1 Pirellulales bacterium
CCTCGCGCGCAGCCCCCACGATCGACGAGGGGCCGGTGCGCGTGACGCTGGAGCAAATGGCTCTTTCGATGGGACTACGGCGAATGCCGGAACTGTTGTCGACGACGGATATGACGAGCCCATTCCTATTTGGCATTTTCCGCCCCAGGATTGTCCTGCCAGAGCGATCGCTCGCGGCACTCGGGGCGACGGAATTGCGTGCCATCCTGACGCACGAATTGGTGCATTGGCAACGGCACGATACCTGGATCGGTTGGATCCAGGTGCTGGCGCAAAGCCTGTTCTGGTTTCATCCGTTTGTCTGGTGGGCGAATCATCAGCTCAGACACGAACGTGAGTGCGCTTGCGATGAAGCAGTCTTGCGGCTCGGGCAAATAACTTCCGAAGACTACAGTGATTCGATCGTACTCGTGCTGCGAGCGGTACGCGCGCGATCGAGCGTGGCGGGAAGTCTAGTGGGCGTGTTCGAACGTGGTGCGAAACTACATGATCGGTTGGAGGGCATTATGAACTACGAATCATCGAAAAGAAGGTTTGGCTGGATGTCTCGGGCGGCGGTCGTTTTGCTGGCGGTGCTGTTGTTGCCGTTGGCCCCTGGGGATGCCGGGTTGGCGGCTGATGAAGCGCCAGTGGCCAAACCGGCGCCCGTCAAGACGCCATATCCGCAACTCGTTTCGACAGTACCGAAAATTGGTGCCACTGACGTCGATCCAGACTTGCAGGAAATCACGGTGACGTTCGACCGCGACATGAGTGACGGGATGAGTTGGACCGGCGGGCCCCCGCTGTTCCCCCCGACGGACAAATCGCGTGAGGCACGCTGGAGAGATCCGCGCACTTGCGTGCTACCCGTAATGCTCGAGAAGGGAGCATACTATCGGCTGGGTCTCAATTCGAAGAGCTACCATAATTTCCGCAGCGCGAACAATACACCAATGCCCCCGTCAGCAATTTACTTTGTTACGAAGGGGGCCAGCGCGGAGGTGGCACGCCGTGTCCGTCGCCCAGAGGTTGTTTCGTTCGCGCCGGCCAACGGTGCCAAGGACGTAGATCCGAAGAGGGTCGAATTAAGCGTAACCTTCGACATGCCCATGGAAGGTGGAATGTCGTGGACCGGCGGTGGAGCGGACTTTCCCGAGGGACCGCAGGGGGTACCGCCGAGCTGGTCGGCCGACGGACTGACGTGTACGAAACAAGTTACGCTGGAACCGGCACACGATTATCAGGTGGGAATCAACAGCCTGAGCCACAATAATTTTCAGAGCAAGTGGGGCGTGCCATTGATGCCGATCGTTTACAAGTTTCGCACGCGCGATAAGTGATGGCAGGCGCGCAATCACGATCCCACAACCATTCCCTCGTACCCGAAGGGGAGAGAGAAACGGGCGGGATGCATCCTGCACGAGTGACCTTCGCTACTTGCTTTCAAATCTTCTCGAATATCTTGGAGAAGTCGAAGGCCTGTTGCGTGATGCTGCTCGAGGTATTGTCGACATAGCTCTTGGCCGTGCCTTGCGTGTCGCGGTTCAGCGACCACATCGAGATGCGGGCCATCCCCTTTTGCTGTGCGAAGGTGACCAGCTCCTGGGCCGCGGCCTCGTCAAACACTTCGTCGGTCTGGTCGTTGACACCGATCATCGGAGTCACGCCGATCATTTGCCACAACTGCGCGCTGGTCTTCGCCGAACCATAGAGACCTTGCAGTTGTGTGAACACGCTATTGGCGGCATCGATCGCGTAATCCCCCATGTGCCCTTGCGGGTTGGGAGCAGGCGAGTCGCCATAGTCCATCGTCATGACGTTGACACCGCCGATCTTAACGCCGTACTTGAGCGCCGATTGCAGCACATACAAGCCGTCGGCCGTTAAGCCCGTCGGCAGGACCGGCAGCGTGTACCAGATCGAGAGCGTATGTCCCGCAGCCGCCGCGGTCTGTTCGAGTGCGGCCAGGGCTTGCGAGCGGCGATCGATCGAGGCATGGTCTGCCACGGCCGCCCCCTCGATATCGAAATCGATGTATGTCAGGTTGTAGTCCGTGATCACGGTTTGATAGGCCGCGGTGAGCTTGCCGACGTCGGTGATTACTTGGGCTAATTCCTGCCCAGCCTCTCCGCCGAACGAGGCCATGACGTCACCACCCAACGACCGCACCGAGGCCACCTGTTGGCGGAGTGCCATGTCGAACGCGCCGCCATTCACTTCGTACTCGCTGTACCCACCCCAAGCTGGCTGATTGTTCGCGTCGGCGGTGATGAAGGCGAGCGTGTAGTATTTGATGCCTTGGGATTGCGTCGTCGAGACCAGGTTGTAGGTGGGATACAGCGTCACATCGACATACGGCGCGTAGAACTGCGCCGGCCACGTTGTCGTTGCGGCTGGTGTTCCTACCGTGATGGCCACATTGGCCGACGCCGTGCCTCCGCGTCCATCGCTGACCGTATACGAGAACGCATCGCTGCCTGTGTAACCGGTCGCGGGGGTGTAAGTGACGGTGCCATTTGAATTGATCAACGTAGTGCCGTGGGCGGCCTGCGTAACGGCAGTCAGTGACAGGGGATCGCCGTCGGGGTCGGTGTCGTTGGCTAGTACACTAATGGGGGTTGCCTGATTGACATTCACGAGCACGCTGTCGGCGACGGGCGTCGGCGGATGATTCGTCCCGCCGGTCGTCCCGCTTGTCGCGCCGTGCAGTAAATAGTTCGTGGGCGCGACCGTCAGATTTCCGGGGCCGCCGTTAAAGCCAAACGAGATCGCCCCGCCAGGCGCAATCGTGCTGTTCCAACCGGCGTTCTGGACGACGTAGTGATTGCCGACGTGACTGACGATCGTGGCGTCCCAGATCGAAGTTATGGAAATCGGAAAGTCGAATTCCATTTGCCAATTGCTGATGGTTTGTTGGCTACTGTTGGTTGCCGTGATCTGCCCGCTAAAGCCAGACCCCCAGTCGCTGGTAAGCTGAAAGTGGAAGCTGCCGGTGCTCGGGGACGTGTCGTCATTGAGGATCGTGCCGGTCGCTGTGGCGCGCGTGAGTGTGGCGCCCGTGGGGCTGCTGAGAACCAGGGAGAAAGTCTCGTTCGACTCGGGCGTAGTGTCACCGATCACCGGCACGGCGACTTGTTTGGTGGTTTGCCCCGCGGCGAACGTCAGTGTGCCACTGGTGGCGGTATAGTCGCTGCCGGCCGTTGCGGTGCCGTTGGCGGTCGCGTATTTGACCGTTACCGGCGCTGTCGAGGCGGCGGAGAGCGTCACATTAAACAGGAAGTTCGTGGTGCCGGAATTGCCTTCAGCTTGGCTGACATCGCTGACCGAAAGCCCGGGGAGCGGATTGCCCGAGGTGACACCATTGATCACATAATTCGCCGGCGTAACGCCGGCGCCGCTGCCGCTGCCAATAAAACCGAAGGTTAGGTTCGAGTTCGCGGACAAGGTGCTGTCGTACGAAGCGCCGGCAATGACATAATGATTGCCCGTGTGGCTGACAATCTTGGCATCCCAGATCGAGGTGATGTTGCGCGAGAAGTCAAACTGCAATTGCCAGTTCGGCACGCTCGTCGATTGCGGATTGGTCAGTTGGATCTGAGCTTGAAAGCCCGAGCCCCAATCTTGGGTGAGTGTATAGCTAGCCATCGTGCTGGCGGTAAGCAGACGACGGTCTTCCAGCGCTTCGCAACCTAGCCGTGTGCCGGTTTGGAAAAGACTCCGCGAACGCTTCATGCGGCGACGGGGTTGCGAGGCGCGTTGTAACCAGTTTTGCCAAGCGGAACGACGACTCATGGCGCTATCTCCCTAGGTGTGCCTGATGTTGCTGCGGACTAAATCGCGAAACGGCGCCTATCGGGGCGCAATATCGCCTGTACCGTGCCCCGAGTTTTGAAACTTCGCGCCTCGGGAGACGCTGCAACTGGCACCAATCAAGATCGCCCTGATAACGAGGCAGCGGCCGGACGAACCCGGTGTGGATGTGGTCGGAGGAACCCCTGTAATCCCCCCAAGCCGCCTCACGTGTGTCCAAGTCTTGTCTAAAACCCTAGTCAGATCAAGGCACCGAACGCGCAGCGAACTTGTCGCGTAGTGGGGGTATCACTTCTCGGCTTTCGAGCAATTCAATCTGGATGCCAAGGGCGGCTGCTTCCGGCCGTGTAATGAGCGCACTCAGTAACCGGCTGTTGGCCCTGATGGGCCCAATAGCTGTGGTTTGTGGTAACGGCTCCGATTGGAAAACTGCAAGGTCCTGGAATATCAACTTTTGTTCCTGGACGTCACCAGAGAGACACCTTATGCCGCGTGGACATGTACTGCCCGAAGGTAAGACTGTAAGTACTTTGCGAGGCGAAGCGGGGCTTACGCAAGACGAACTGGCCGAACGTTCTGGTTACGGCCTGCGCACGATCAGCAATATCGAGAGCGGTCGCCGAACCACCGCGCCGACACTAGCGGCCGTCGCCACAGTGCTGGGTGATTGCTTGCGGCGTCCCGTCGAGATGACGGACCTACTGCGTCGTGAACGCGAAGGGGTGAACACCGGTCAGGCGTTGGATGGACAGTTGATCGTTGGTGAGAACATCAAGCTGCTCGACTTGGCGATCTCATCACAGCACACGGACTCCAAGCGGGGCGAGGGCCCTCCTTCGCAGGCAGTATTGATCGACACACTGTGCGTGCGGCATCTGCCAGATAGTTTAACCGAGATCAATTTCTACTATGCGACGGCCGGCGGGGTCGTGGCCGGTAGTTCGCTGTCGCACCCGCAGAGCGCGCAATGGCTGTCTCCGAGTGAAGCTGCGGGGGCGCACGCGTTTGCCATGGACGACCATTATCAGGTATTGCGAGTCAGCGTCACATCGCCGCGGCGGCAAGCACAACCCCTGTTGCAAAACCGGGTCGAATACGCCGACGGGTTCACGCACCCCCAGGAAAAATGGCTCGACGCGCACGTCGCTTATCCCACCGATTGCTTGACGCTGTTGGTGCGGTTGCCCGACGATCAGCCTTACCAATCGCTACGAGGATTATGTCGGCGCCGCGTAGCAGGTCCTTGGATGCCAACGGCCGACACGCCCATCGGCATCCAGGCTGGCCGCATGGTCTATTGGCGGATCACAACTCCGCTACCGGGAGAAACCTACCATCTGGGATGGACGTGATTCTGAGCGGCCGGGACGCCATCATGTAATTGTCAAGAGGGGCATCTCGAGCGCAACGACCCCCCGCTTTGACGCGCCGTGCCTTAGATCGTACAAAGAGAGTGTCGCTCAGAAGGGCCGTGGCTCGACGGCCGATGAGAGGCCCCCGCACTGGGGCGCTGTGAACCTGGTCAGGGGAGAAATCCAGCAGCCATAAGCAGTCAGCTCTTTGTGCGGTGGGTCTCTCATCGGCCGCCGAACGCTTGGCATTGCGAGGAGTTCTAATCGTGCCAGCCAGA